>NZ_JBHVKW010000004.1:0-226481 GCF_042797905.1 Amycolatopsis sp. NPDC057786 | reverse complement strand
GTCGCGAGAGTTCCCCTCTCGCGACGGCCCGATCCAGCATCTGGACCAGATATCCGCGTTCACGGCCGAGGAACACCTCGCCGAACCGCGTTTCCAGCGCCGGGTCCGCCCGGACGTCGGCGAGCAGCGAAGGCAGCGCCTGCCGGAGTTCCACACCGTCCAAAGAGGACTGGATCACCTCGAGGACCGCCGCCACGTCCCCCCGCAGCGAGCCGGTGTCCGACGGCGGTTCGAGCTCCACGGGATGGATCACCGCGGCGAACACGAGTTCCGCCTTCGACCGCCATCGCCGGTACACCGCCGCCTTGCCGACACCGGCCCGCGCCGCGACCGCGTCGACCGTGCAGCGCTGGTAACCGGTTTCGGTCAGCAGCGCCCGCACGGCCTCGCGGACCGCGTCGTCGATTCCCTCTTCCCTCGGCCTGCCTCTCGCCATGCCCTCAGTTTACGAGACTGACAGTTCCGTATATCGTGCGGGTATGACCTGGACCAGAACCTCCCGCGAAATCCTCCCCTGCCCGCCGTCCGCGCTCTGGGCGCCGCTGGCCGACTTCACCCGGTGGCCTGATTGGGATCCCGACCTCGTCAGCGTCGAACTGCACGGTCCCGCCGAGGTGGGCTCGACCGGTTTCCTCGTACCGAACGGATTCCGCGGCCGCGTGCACTCACGGGTCGCCGAGCCGTTCACGATCACGTCCTTGACCGAGCATCGCGAGATCGCCTTCCGCCAGCCGATTCCGTTGGGCGCCATGGAACTCGTGCTGAACCTGACCGAGGTCGACGGCGGGACGGAATTCGTCCAGAAGGTCACCATGGACGGGCCGCTGCGCTCGGTCATGGTCGCGATCATCGGCGGCGACGTCGTCAAGCACTTCGACGTCAAGTGCGCCAGGCTCGCGGAACTCGCGGCGGCGCAGGCCGATCACGACGCCTGAGGACACCAGCGCGACTCCGATCACTTGGGAGAAGCGGAAATCCTGCATGCCGAGCAGAAGCGAGACGGCGAGGCCGGAGACCGGCATCAGCCCGACCAGTACCCCTGCCCGGTCCGCGCCCAGCGCCGAAACCGCCGAGTACCAAAGAAGAAACGCGATGGCGGTGACGACCACCGTCAGGTAACCGAGCGCGATCAGTTCACGCCCGTCCGGCCACGCCCAGGCGCCGGACGGGTCGATGATCGTCCCGACGACCGCGCCGCCGACCCCCGCGGCGAAACAACCCCAGGTCGCGGTCGCCAACGGCCCGAGCCTGTCGAGCACACCGACGGCGAGGAGTGTGAAGAGCGCTTCGCACACCATCGCCAGCGCCGCGAGCACCAGACCTTGCCAGCGCGCCGCGCCGCCGCCGGACAGCACGGCGATCCCGAGACCGGCGAGCACCGCCCCGGTCACCGGCGCCAGTGAGGGCCGCTTCCTCTTGACCAACGGACCGGCGAGAGCGAGCACGAGCGGCGTGCCGCCGAGGAACGCGGCGACCAGACCGGGTTCGGCGTAGCGCTGCGCGAACAACAGGCAGGCCTGGAACCCGATCATCCCGGTCGCCGCGAGCGCGAGCAGCGACGGGATGTCGCGCGCGCCCGGCAACGGCAGCGGGCGCCCGCTCAGCCGCGCCCACGCCAGCAGGAGCACTCCCGCCAGCGCGTACCTCAGCGCCTGACCGGTGATCACCGGGTACCCGTCGAGCATCCCCGTCACCGGCACGGACGCGCCGACGATCAGCACCCCCAGTACGCCGATCGTCACGCCTCTTCGTTCGTTGTCCATGCCCCCACGATGACCACTCTTTGGCCCGAACCGAAGAGCCAAATTACGCTTTCTCGACCGGACCATAAGCCAATCGGAACCGCGGCCACGACCAGCCTGGGTCTGTCAGGACCAGGCACGCGCCCCCGGCGATCCGGGATACTCGGAACCATGACCGAGACGGCCGAACTGGGCGACTTCCTCAAGGCACGCAGGGCCGCGCTGGACCCGGCGGACCTCGGCCTGCCGACGGGGTTCAACCAGCGGCGGGTCGCCGGGCTGCGCCGCGAGGAGCTCGCGCAGCTGGCCGGGATCAGCGTCGACTACTACACGCGCCTGGAGCAGGGCCGGGCGCGCAACGTGTCCGACTCCGTCCTCGATTCGCTGAGCCGGGCGCTGCGGCTGCACCGCGACGAGGAGGCCTACCTGCGCAATCTGGCCGCCCCGAAACGCAAGCGCGTCGCGCGGCCCCGGCCGCCGCGGATCCGGCCGGAACTCCAGCTGATGCTGAACGCCATCCAGGCCCCGGCGCTCATCTTCGACCGCTACGGGGACGTGCTGGCCTGGAATTCGCTCGGCTCCGCGCTTTCCTTCGACTTCGCCGCTCGGCCGGCGGGCGAGCGCAACATCCCGAAGATGTTCTTCCTCGACGAACACGCCCACGAGTTCCACCCGGAGTGGGAAACCGTGGCGAAGGAGATCGTGGCGAACCTGCGCTCCGAGAGCGGGAAGTATCCGGACGATCCGCGCTTCGCCCAGCTGGTCGGCGAGCTCTCCCTCGGCAGCGAGGCGTTCCGGAAGCTGTGGGCGAAGCACACCGTGCGCGAGAAGGCACACTCGTCGAAGGTCGTGCTCAACCCGATCGTGGGTGAACTCCGGCTGCGCTACGAGACGCTCCGGCTGCCCGACGATCCGGGCCAGGCCCTGGTGATCTACACCGCCGAGCCCGGCTCCGACAGCGAACGCGCGCTACGCCTGCTCGCCAGCTGGGTCGCCGATCCCGCGCACACGTGAGCCCGCTCGGACAGGAATCGCGCTTCCCCGCGTGCGATGCGACCAAAGCGCCCTTCACCGCGTGAGACGAGGGGAAAGTCCCCTTCAGCCTCGGTGACCTCGGCGCGTACATGAGCCGCTCGGCGCGAAACTGTCGGTGCCCGGGTCCATGATGGACCCATGTTGCTCACCGAGGTGGTGACCGCGTCGGCCGAACTGGCCGCCACGAGGTCCAGAAAGGCGAAGATCGCCACCCTGGCCGCGGTCCTGCGCGCCGCTGGTGAGCTGGAACTGCCCGCGGTCATCGCGTTCCTCACCGGCCAGCCGACGCAGGGCCGTATCGGCACCGGCTGGCGGACGCTGGCCGAGCTGCAGGCGGCCCCGGCCGCCGAGCCGTCGTTGACCGTCGCCGAGGTGGACACGGCGTTCGGCACTGTGGGGGCGACGTCAGGGTCGGGTTCGGTGAAGCTGCGCGCGGACACGTTGCGGGCGTTGTTCACCAAGATGACCAAGGAGGAGCAGGAGTTCCTGTTCCGGCTGCTCACCGGCGAGCTCCGCCAGGGCGCGCTCGAAGGGATCATGGTGGACGCCATCGCGGCGGCGGCCGAGATCCCGGCCGAGGACGTCCGGCGGGCTTTCATGCTCTCCGGGCAGCTGCCGGTGACGGGCCTGGCGGCCATGACGGGCGGCCGCGAGCGGCTGGCGGAGTTCAAACTGGCCTTGGGCAGGCCGATCCGGCCGATGCTGGCCTCCCCGGCGGAGTCGCTGGACGAGGCGATCACCGAACACGCCGAGTCGCTCGTCGAGTACAAAATGGACGGTGCGCGGATCCAGGTCCACCGCGAAGGCGACGAGGTGCACGTCTACACGCGGACGCTTCGGGAGATCACCGGCAGCGTCGGCGAACTCGTGGATCTGGTGCGCTCCCTGCCCTGCACGTCGGTGGTACTCGACGGCGAGACGCTGGCGCTGACCGACGACGGCAGGCCGAGGCCGTTCCAGGAGACGATGAGCCGGTTCGGCAGCACGCGCGAGGAGCAGGTCAAGGCACTCCTCCTGCGGCCGTACTTCTTCGACTGCCTGCACCTCGACGGGGTCGACCTGCTGGACGCTCCGCTGTCCGAGCGCAACGTCGCCCTGCGAAAGGTCGCGGGCGAGCACGTCATCCCGGGCGAGATCGCGCCGGCCTCGGCCGAGGCGGTGCTGGAAGCGGCGATGGCCGCCGGGCACGAAGGCGTGATGGTCAAGGACCTCGCGTCGCCGTACGCGGCAGGCCGCCGCGGGCGCGCGTGGCTCAAGGTGAAACCCGTGCACACGATCGACCTGGTCGTGCTCGCCGCGGAATGGGGTCACGGCAGGCGCACCGGCACGCTGTCGAACCTGCATCTCGGCGCCCGTGACCCGGACGGCGGGCCGCCGATCATGGTCGGCAAGACGTTCAAGGGGATGACCGACGAGCTGCTGGCCTGGCAGACGAAGACGTTCCAGGAGATCGAGACCCACCGCACGGACTGGGTGGTGCACGTCCGCCCGGAGCTCGTCGTCGAAATCGAACTCGACGGGGCCCAGGTGAGCACGCGGTATCCGGGCGGGCTGGCGCTGCGCTTCGCGCGCGTCGTGCGGTACCGGCCGGACAAGGAGGCCGCGGATGCCGACACCATCGACACCGTCCGCGGCCTCCTCAAGCCCTGAACTCCCCGCATTTCGTCCTCTGAATGCGGTCCTTGCGCGTGCAACTACCGCATTCAGAGGACTAAACGCCTCAGTAGCAGCGGTCCGAAGAGATCCGGTAGGTGTAGTTGTTCGACAGGTTGGAGGTCACCTCGAACCGGATCTTGTGGTACACCGGCGGCTCCCCGAGCACACCGTGCTTGACCGTGCGCTCCTTGCCCGGCGCGATCGCCCCGCTCCAGAGACCCTTGTCGAAGACGTCGTCGATGATCTGGACGAGCATTCCCCGGTAGTCGTGGTTGTGCACGGTGATGTCGATGCTCTGCCCCGCGCTCACCTCGACGACCTTCGTCTTCCCGCCCATCAGTGGTCCGCCCTCACAGACCTTCGACGCCGCCGAAGCGGACGGAGCCATCAGCAGGGTGCCGGCGAGCGCGACCGGGACGACGGCGAACAGCTTCTTCTTCATCGGTTCCCCACAACGGTCTTGACGACATTGGACTGGACGGCCAGGTCGAGGCCGATCTTCATGTTTCCCCCGCAATAGGCCTTCTCGCCGTTCTTGAAATGCACCGTCAGATCCCCGGCGCATTCGAACACCTTGACGTCCCAAGTGCGCGTACCCGGCTTGAGGCAGATCGCGTCCTTCCCGGCCCGGCGCATCCAGCCGTGGTAGCCGGATTCGCAGGTGATGATCGGATCACTGCCCGAAGCGGGCGCCGGAGCCGCCTGTGCGGCGGTGACCGGCAGGAGCGCCACGGTGAGCGCGGCCCCGGCCAGTGCGGCGACCTTGACGTACGGACGCATGGATTCCCTTTCCGCAAATAATGTGAGAGTGTTTCGGAAAATCCCCATCCGGAATTCCCGGACGCCGATGACGTTAAAGGCCGCCGAAGCCACTCCGGAAGCGATTCACGACCACCAAATGGCCATGGCCGAAAAGGCAATGTCCATGCAGGTCAGCGCTTTGGCCATCGGCCCGGAGGTCAAATGACGCGGACCGAGAAGAACACCGCGCGCGTGTTCGGCAGCAGGATGTGCCCTTGCTCGTCGGCCATCTTCCAGTACACCTGGCAATGCCCTGGCCGATCGGGCGCGCGCACCTCGACGGAGACGCGCACGCGCTCGCCGGGCGCGGTCTGCGGGACGGGGACGCGGTCGGGGGTGGCGCATTCGCCGGGGTTCCCGAACGAACCGGCGCGGACCAGATAGCGGCCGACCCATCCGACCGATCCCGCGTTGCGGAACTCCCAGATCTTCACGAAGGTCGACTCGGCCGCGACCTCGCTGCCGTCGGGCACGGTCACGTCGGCGACGAATTCCGACGCGTCGCCGGCCGGGGCGGCGGGTTCGGAACCGAAGGGCGCGGCGAAGACGAACACCAGCGCCGCGACGAGGACGACCGCCACGGCTCCGGCGAGCAGGAACGCCGTCCGGCGCGAACGCTCGGGCGCGGGTTCGGGCGCCACACCGGAGGCCAGCGCGTCCCGCGCGCGTTCCCACGCACCGCGCCATTCGTGCCGGACTTCGTCCTCGTCACCGCCGAGCACCCCGGCGGCCAGCACGCGGACGAACTCCCAGGACGTCTCCCAGCTGGGCAGCCGTTCACCGCGGGCGGCGGCCGAAAGCGCGGACTTCGACGCGAGCGCGCCGTACTCGTCGCGCATGCGGTCGTAGGAAGGGTCGCCGGCGGCCCGTTTCAGCTCCCACAGCCGCCGCGCGAACTCGGCGACGGGTCCGCTGTCCTCCGCCGGCCCCCGCGCGACCCGTCCGCGGCGTCCGGGCCTCCGCTCGACGTCCATCGTTTCCCACGATATGACCCGATGGGCGGGAAGACCCGGCGGCATCCCGCCCCCGATCGAGTGGCGGCGCACGGTGGTGACGGGACGTCCCCGCCCGATCACCCATAAAGTGGGCGAATGCAGGCTTCCAAGATCGCGCGCGCCTGGTTCGGCCTGACCGCGCTGGTGGTGATCGCCGGTCTCGCCGCCCAGATCCCGGTCTCCGCGGGCACCACCGGCGGCACCTTCCACACTCCGGCCGGCCGGGTGGCCAACCTGCTGGCCTTCTTCACCATCGATTCGAACATCCTGGTCGGCCTCGGCAGCCTGCTGCTCGCGCTCGGTGTCGCGGGCCGGTCGACGCTGTTCGGCGTGCTGCGGCTCACCGGTCTCGTCGGCATCACCGTGACGGGTGTCGTCTTCCAGGTCGCGCTGGCCGATCTCTACGAACTGCACGGCTGGGCCGTTTTCGCCGACACGATGCTGCACAAGGTGTCGCCGTTGATGTGCGTCGCGGGCTGGCTGCTCTTCGGGCCGCGCGGCCAGTTGTCGTGGCGGGTCCTGTGGTGGTCACTGCTGTATCCGCTGGCCTGGCTCGCGGTCACGCTGGTGCGCGGCGCGTTCATCGGGTTCTACCCGTACCCGTTCGTCGATCCGGGGATCAACGGCTACGGCGGTGTCGCGTTCAACTGCGTGCTGATCGGGGTGCTGTTCACCGGTCTCGCGGCGGCCGCGGTCGGATTCGACCGCACGTTCAGCCGCAAAGACGAAGTGGACGACTACTTAGCCCCGGACCCGCCGGAAAGCGTTGAGCGGATCCGCGACGCCGGCACGTACTAGCGTCCGCACCGCGCCGAGCCGCGGGTCCACCGGCTTTCCGGCCGCCACCCGGTGCATCTGCTGGGTGTGCCACTGGATCTCAAGCAGGCTGTCTGCCAGCCGGATGCCGGTCTTCGGGGCCGTGCGCCGCGCGCGGACGTCCTCGCCCTTCAGCAGGCGTCCGGGCAGTGCCGGGTCGACGATCAGCGGCCTGCCGAGACCGATGACGTCCAGCGCGCCGGAACGCAGCGCGTCCGCCATGCCTCGCGGACTGGTGAAGCCACCGGTGACCATCAGCGCGACGTCGGTGACCTGCCGCGCCTTCGTGGCGTAGTCGAGGAAGTAAGCCTCACGGCTGACGGTGCTCGCCTTGGCGGAGCCCATCATGGCGGTCTTCTCGTAGGTGCCGCCGGAGACTTCCAGCAGGTCGATCCCCGCTTCACCCAGTTCGCGGACGACTTCGAGCGATTCCTCCTCGCTGAAGCCACCGCGCTGGAAGTCCGCGCTGTTGAGTTTGACCGCGATCGGCACCGCGTCGCCGACCTCGGCGCGCACGCGGGCGACCACTTCCAGCAGGAACCGGCGCCGCCGGAGCGCGTCACCGCCCCAGCCGTCGGTGCGCCGGTTGGTCAGTGGTGAAAGGAACTGTGACACGAGGTAGCCGTGCGCGCCGTGGATCTGGACACCGGCGAATCCCGCGTCGACGACGGTCCGCGCGGCCACGCCGAACCGCTCGATGATCGCTTCGATCTCGTCGACGGTCAGCGCCCGCGGAGTCGCGAACACCGAGCGGATGCCGCGGTCGCCGAACGGGACCGCCGAGGGCGCGACCGGCTGCCGGGACAGGAAACGCGGGCTCTGCCTGCCGGGATGGTTGAGCTGGACCCACAACCGGGACTCGGTCCCGTCCGCCGACCGCGCCCACGGCTTGAACTCGGTCGCGTCCGGCTCACGGGGCACGGCGACGTTGCGCGGTTCGCCCAGCGCGGTCGGATCGACCATGACGTTGCCGGTGATCAGTGTCCCGGCACCGCCTCGCGACCACGTCCGGTACAGCTCGGCCAGTTCGGCGGTCGGCCGGTTGCGACGATCGCCGAGCTGTTCGCTGAGCGCGGCCTTGGCCAGCCGGTTCGGCAGGACCGCGCCACACCGCAGTTCCAGCGGTTCGGCCAGCAGTTCACTGGGCTCGCTCATCCGCGCTTCCTCCCGCCGTTACCTACTGGGCAGTATCCCTACTCGAAGTAACATACTCGCGGTATGTCGAGTACTCAAGGCGCGCCGATGCCGAAGGGGTTGTCGATCACGTAGCGCCAGAGTCCGTCCCCGCCACGCCTCGCGACGTCGGTGGCCGTCGCGGAGAGGTGGCCCTCGATGACCCAGTCGACGATCAGCAAGGCCAGGTCACCGGCCACGTGCACCTGGCGCGGACTGACCTTGATGGGCTTGCCGAGCGCGAGGATCCCGCCGTTCGCGGCCCGGCGTTCCGCGCCGCTCACCCGCACGCCGTCCCGGCCGACGAACACGGCGTCCGGCTCGTAGACCGTGTCGAGGATTTCGGCGGATCCGGTGTTGAAGGCGGCTTGGAAGACGAAGGGATGTTCGGCGGGGTCGGTGGTCAAAGGCACACTGAGGGAATGCGTCATGCGGACAGCGAAACCGACCGCGAAGCAGGTCACCAAACGGAAACCTTCGACGGCGAACTCGTCCCGGACGCCCGCGGCCGTACGCGGCGGCCGGAGCCGGACTGTCCCGTCGAGGTCGCGCTCGCCGCGATTTCGGGCCGCTGGACGACGCTGGTCCTCCGGGAGCTGATGGGCGGAGCCCGGTCCTTCAGTGACCTGCGCGCGGCGTTGCCCGACCTGTCCGCGAAGGTGCTGACAGAACGCCTCGGCGACCTGACCGCACGACGTCTCGCAGTCCGCGAGGAGCTGCCGGGATTCCCGAGCCGGACCAGCTACCGGCTCACCCCGGCCGGCCTGGAACTACGGCCGCTGCTGATCGAGCTCTACCGCTCGGGTTCGGCGCTAGAGGGTCTGACCAGTCAGGCGAAGCCTGGCCGTTGAGGGTGGTGGCGGGGCGGGGTCCGGGCCAGTAGGCGCGGCGCGACCGGCTCCACCCGCGCACGCACCTTCACCTCTTCGGCCATCTTCCGCGCCCAGGCCTGCAACCCCGGGATGTCGATCCCATGCGGCCGGGCCTCGCGGAAGGGCTCGATGTTCTCGGCGCCGCGCTCCAGCAGCGAGGCCGCCCCGTTCCCGTTTCCCCGGGCCACGTGGGTCAGGCCGACGGCGAGCTGCGCGAGACCGCGCCACAGCTCCCGCTCCGGCCCGTCAGTGGACTTCCACGCGTCCTCGAACACCTCGTGCGCGTGAAACGGGCGGCCCGCGTCGAGCAGGCGCTGCGCCTCGGAGATGGTGTCCCCAGGGCTCCGTTCGATGCCCTCGGGCTGTCGTTCGACACCGTCGGCGCCGTACGGGAGCGGCCTGCCGAGACCGTCCCGCGGGCGGGCGTTGCGGGCTCGTCCGGCTTCGTCACGGTCCCGGTCGGTCATGCCGACAGTGTCCCACGCGGGTATCCTGGGGCCTCGTGCGCTTTCTCGACGGGCATCGGCCCGCTCACGACCTGACCTACGACGACGTCTTCCTCCTGCCGAACCGGTCGGACGTGGAGTCCCGTTTCGACGTCGACCTGTCCACCGTGGACGGCACCGGCGCGACGATCCCGATCGTGGTGGCCAACATGACCGCCGTCGCCGGTCGCCGGATGGCCGAGACGGTCGCCCGGCGCGGTGGGCTCGTCGTCCTGCCCCAGGATGTCGACGTGGCCGCGGTCGCCGACATCGTCGGCTGGGTCAAGAGCCGTCACACCGTATGGGACACCCCGCTCGTGCTGACCGGCGGAGACGCGGTGGCCGACGCGCTGAACCTGGTGGGCAAACGAGCCCACGGCGCCGTCGTCGTCGTGGACGAGGACGGCAAGCCCGTCGGTGTCGTCGACGAAGCGGCTTGCGCCGGCGTAGACCGCTTCGCGCGCCTCGCCGACGTCGCGGAGCCTGCGGTCGTCACGGTCCCGCTGGATACGCCCCCGCGTGAGGTGTTCGAGCGCCTGCACGACCACGGCGGCCGCCTCGCGCTCGGCATCGACGAAAACGGCAGGCTCGCCGGCGTCCTGACCGAGATCGCGGCGCTGCGCGCGGAGATCTACACCCCGGCCGTCGACGACGGCGGCAACCTGCGCGTCGCCGCCGCGATCGGCGTGAACGGCGACGTCGCCGCGAAGGCCGAGGCCGTCCTCGCGGCAGGCGTCGACGTGCTGGTCGTCGACACCGCCCACGGCCACCAGGAGAAGATGATCTCGGCGCTGAAGGCCGTCCGGTCGGTGAACCCGCAGGTCCCGGTCGTCGCCGGGAACGTGGTCACCTCCGAGGGCACGCGCGACCTGATCCACGCGGGCGCGGACGTCGTCAAGGTCGGCGTCGGCCCCGGCGCCATGTGCACGACCCGGATGATGACCGGCGTCGGGCGCCCGCAGTTCTCCGCCGTCGCCGAATGCGCCGCGGCGGCGCGCGAACTGGGCAAGCACGTCTGGGCGGACGGCGGCGTGCGGCATCCGCGCGACGTCGCGCTGGCACTCGCCGCCGGCGCGTCGGCGGCGATGGTCGGCTCATGGTTCGCGGGCACCCACGAATCCCCTGGCGACCTGCGCTACGACGAGCAGGGCAAACCGTACAAGGAGTCGTTCGGCATGGCGTCGAAGCGCGCCGTCGGCGCCCGCACGCGCACGGACAACGTCTTCGAACGCGCCAAGAAGGGCCTGTTCGAAGAGGGCATCTCGGCGTCGCGGATGGCGCTGGACCCGGCTCGCCCCGGCGTCGAAGACCTGCTCGACTCCATCGGCTCCGGTGTCCGCTCCGCCTGCACGTACGCGGGCGCGCGCACGCTGGAGGAGTTCCACGAGCGCGCGCTGCTCGGGATCCAGTCCGCCGCCGGCTTCGCGGAAGGGCGTCCACTGCCTTCGGGCTGGTGAACCCGAGGGAGTCCACTTGAGACTGTCCCAAGTGGACTCCCCCGGTCCGGTTATCCGTGGTCCTCCAGCATTTCGGTGACGAGCGCCGCGATCGGCGATCGCTCGGACCGGGTCAGCGTGATATGCGCGAACAGCGGGTGACCCTTGAGTTTCTCGATCACCGCCGAAACGCCGTCGTGCCGCCCGACCCGCAGGTTGTCGCGCTGCGCGACGTCATGGGTGAGCACGACCCGCGAAGCCGTGCCGAGCCGCGAAAGCACGGTCAGGAGCACGTTGCGCTCCAAGGACTGCGCCTCGTCGACGATGACGAACGTGTCGTGCAGCGACCGGCCGCGGATATGGGTCAGCGGAAGCACTTCGAGCATGCCGCGGTCGAAGACCTCGTCGAGGACGTCCTGGCTGACCAGCCCGCCGAGGGTGTCGAACACCGCCTGCGCCCACGGCTGCATCTTCTCGCTCTCGGAACCGGGCAGGTAGCCCAGATCCTGGCCGCCGACCGCGTACACCGGCCGGAACACGACCACCTTGCGGTGCTGGCGGCGTTCCATCACCGACTCCAGCCCCGCGCAGAGCGCGAGCGCCGACTTGCCCGTGCCGGCGCGTCCACCCAGCGAGACGATGCCGACGTCGGAGTCCAGCAGGAGATCCAGCGCCACCCGCTGCTCGGCCGACCGGCCGTGCAGGCCGAACGCCTCCTTGTCACCGCGCACGAGGCGGATCCGCTTGTCCGCGGTGACCCGCCCCAGCGCGCTCGAACTGCCCGCGAGCAGCCGCAAGCCGGTGTGACAGGGCAGTTCACCGACCTCCGGCATCCCGAATTCCGCCGGATCCACGGAAGACCCGCTGAACAGCGCGTCGACCAGGGTCTGCGGGACGTCCACGTCCGCCATCCCGGTCCAGCCCGAGGGCGTCACCTCCTGCGCGCGGTACTCGTCGGCTTCGAGACCGACGGCGCCCGCCTTGACACGCAGGGGGATGTCCTTGGTCACCAGCGTGACCGACGCGCGTTCCGCCGCCAGGTTGAGCGCACAGGCGAGGATGCGGTGGTCGTTGAAGTCGGTGCGGAAGCCGACCGGGAGCACCGTGGGGTCGGAGTGGTTCAACTCCACCTGAAGGGTGCCGCCGTGCTCACCGATCGGGATCGGCGCGTCGAGCCTGCCGTGCTGACGACGCAGGTCGTCGAGCATGCGGAGCGCTTCGCGCGCGAACCACCCCAGTTCGGGATGGTGACGTTTCGCCTCCAGTTCACTGATGACGACCAGCGGGAGCACGACCGCGTGTTCGGCGAACCGGGTCACCGACCAGGGGTCAGAGAGCAGGACCGACGTGTCGAGCACGTAAGTGGACCGCTGGGATTCGGGCGAGATCGAGGCTTTCTCCGGGCCAGAGGCACCGGTCGAAGAACGGCCAGAGGCCTTGCGGGGTGAACGCTGCGCAGTCACGACGGCATCTCCCTCGTGGGCGTGGCACCACGCCCGCACTCGCTGGGCCGGGCACTTCCCTGGCTAACCGTTCCTTCCGACGTCTTCCACGTCAGTCGGCACGGCCACGAGGGCCGGGTGCCGGCCCCCTCGTGCATCCACTGGGCGGCTGTGCCGCCCTGTCGACTACCGCCACGACCAGGGCCTCCCGTGAGAGTCCGCATGGGACGCGAACCCTCACTTCCGGAAGGTACCTGCGTCCGGCCGATCGCGCAGGCAGCCACCACGGTGATTCGCCAAACCGTCATCTCACTGTCGGTCGCGTGACATCAACGCCTGGTCACCGTTACGGTGCGTGATGATGATCTCCATTCAGGGACGCTCGTCGACGTGACCCGGATGGATTAACGCGACGCAGGGCGTTCACCTGATGAGACGGCGGGTTCTACCACGCGTCGTCGCGGGACGCATTTTGTGCCCGAGACAGAGAACCGGACCGAGTGAAATGCGCCTTTTTCGGCTCACACAATGGGCTTACGAGACGGTCACAAATCCTGAATAGCGAGTAATTTTCTCACTGCGGGACACCCCCACCGGATTCGGTGCCCCCGATCCCTGAACATCTCTATCAAGGAGTGCGAAGTGCTGAAGAAGGCTGGTTTCGTTTCCGCCGTCGCCGCGGGCATCATGATGGTCGGCGGGACCGCGTTCGCCGCCACCGGTGACACCACGGGCACCCCGGACCCCACGTTCGGCGACGCCTACAACACGTTCATCGAGGGCGGCGGCGCGCTGGGCTACGGCGCCGCTTCCCTGGTCGCCGGTGCCTACACGGGCATCGCCACCACCCCGGCGCTGATCCTCCACTCGCTGGAGCACCACGGCCACTGATCTTCAGTGACGACGTCGAAGGCCCCGGAGTGCACGCCGGGGCCTTCGTCATGTCCGGGGTCAGGAACCGAAGCGCCGGTGCCGCCACGCGTAATCGCGCATGGCGCGCAGGAAATCGACCCGGCGGAACGCGGGCCAATAAGCTTCGGTGAACCAGAATTCCGAATGCGCCGATTGCCAGAGCAGAAATCCGGAAAGCCGCTGCTCACCCGAGGTGCGGATAATCAGATCCGGATCCGGCTGGCCCGAGGTGTACATGTGTTCGGAGATGTGGTCGACATCCAGAATCTTCGCGAGCTCGCGGATCGAGGTGCCCTCGTCGGCGTGCTGGAGCAGGAGTTTGCGGACCGCGTCGGCGATCTCCTGACGCCCTCCGTAACCGACCGCGACGTTGACCTCCATCCCGGTGCGCCCCTCGGTGCGCTCCGCGGCCGCGCTGAGGGCCTTCGCGACCTCCGGGGGCAGCAGGTCGAGTGCGCCCACGATGCGAAGCCGCCACGGGGTGTGCGGCGCGGCGAGTTCGTCGGTGACGTCGGTGATGATCTTCAGCAACGGGCTCAGTTCCTCGGCCGCGCGGCCGAGGTTGTCCGTCGAGAGCAGCCACATGGTGACGACCTCGACGTCGGCCTCGTTGCACCAGCTCAGGAAGTCGGCGATCTTCTTGGCGCCCGCGCGGTGCCCGTCGGCGACGTCGGTGAAGCCCGCTTCGCGCGCCCAGCGGCGGTTGCCGTCCAGCATGATGGCGATGTGGCGTGGATGGCGCCCCTTGGCCTGCTGGATCAGGCGCCTGCCGTAGGCGCTGTACACGACGTCTGACAAGAAGGACCGAAGACTCACGCCACTGGAGAGTAGTCACCTCGCGGGTCCCAGTGGGACGCGCCACGGACACTGGCGAAAAACCTACGGTGCCGTAACCTGGGTGAGTGAGCGTAGTGACCGAACCCCAGCCGTCCGGCCCCACGCCCGTGGTGGACACGCGTCCTCGGTTGCGTGGGCACATCCACTTCTGGTCCTTCTTCGGCGCTGTCGCCGGAGCCTCGACCCTCATCAGCCTCGCGGCGTCCACTGTGTCGGGTATCGCCGCTTTGTCCACATCGGTCTATGGCTTGACCGTCCTCGGCGTCTTCGGCGTCAGCGCGCTGTACCACCGTCGCTTGTGGAGCCCACGAGCATACGAATGGATGAAGCGCGCCGACCATTCGATGATCTTCCTGTTCATCGCCGGCACCTACACGCCGTTCACCCTTCTGGCCATGTCCCAGCCGACCGGGTACATCGTGCTCGCGATCGTGTGGGGCGGCGCGATCGGCGGCGTCACCCTGAAGATGCTGTGGCCGAACGCGCCACGCTGGCTCGGCGTGCCGATCTACATCGCGCTGGGCTGGGTCGCCGTCTTCGTCCTGCCCGAACTGGCCACGCACGCCGGCGTCGCGGCGCTCGTCCTGCTCTGCGTCGGCGGGCTGTTCTACACGCTGGGCGCGGTGTTCTACGCGGTGAAGTGGCCGAACCACTTCCCGGACACCTTCGGGTACCACGAGTTCTTCCACGCCTGCACGGTTCTGGCGGCGGTTTCGCACTACATCGCGATCTGGCTGGCCATGTACGCGTAACTCACGTGATCAGGCGCGTAACTCACGTGTGGCGCGCCTGATCACGCGAGTTACGTCTCTGAACACGCGAGTTACGTCTCTGATCACGAGTGCGGCACCGGCGTGACCAGGACGGACACACGCGTGTTCCCTCTGGCACAAGAAAGTGCCTTCTTCCGGCGCCCCAGCCGGGGCCCCATGATCGCCCCATGGCCAAGAACGCACCGCCCCGCCGCCTCGCCGACGCGGCCCTCAGCGACTTCCTCTCCGAGCACACCTTCGGCGCACTCGCGACCCTCAAGCGCGATGGCCGCCCTCATCTCTCCACCGTCGTCTACATGTGGGATCCCGAGAGGCGCGAAGTCCGGATCAGCACGACCGAGGACCGCTTGAAGGTCAAGCAGCTCCGTAACAACCCCACCGCCTCCCTCTACGTCTCCAGCGCCGACCACTGGAAATTCGCTGTCGTGGAAGGAAAAGCGGAACTCTCCGAAGTCACTCGGACACCCGGCGACGCGGCAGGCCTCGACTATCTCGCCGCGCAGCGGCAAAAGCCCGGCGACGAAGCGGAGTTCCTCGAGACCATCGCGGCCGAGCGAAGGCTCTACATCACCCTCAAAACCGGCGAACTCTATGGAACGGCTCTCGACATCGCTTAACGTGCACCTGGAAAGGCCAGGTGAGGAGACGTCCGATGTGGGAAAAGCGGATGGAGTGGCCGCTCAACGCCGCCGCCGTACTGTTCCTGGCCGCGTACGCCTGGCCGATCCTTCAGCCCTCGCTCGGGCAGACCGGGCGGGTCTGGTGCGAGGTCGTCACGTGGGTCGCGTGGGCGGTCTTCGCCCTGGACTACGGCGTTCGTCTCAAGTACGCCGACGACAAGCGGGACTTCCTCAAGAAGAACATCTTCGACCTGCTGATCATCGTGCTCCCGCTGATCCGGCAACTGCGGCTGCTCCGCCTGGTCACGGTGCTCAACATCCTCAACCGCAACGCCGGCCTGTCGTTGCGCGGCCGCGTCGTGGTCTACACGGTGGGCGCGACGGCGCTCATCGTGTTCTGTTCGGCGCTCGCCGTGCTCGACGCCGAACGTGCCGCGCCGGACGCGCCGATCACCGACTTCCCGGACGCGGTGTGGTGGTCGATCACGACGATCACCACGGTCGGCTACGGCGACCGCTATCCGGTCAGCGGCACCGGCCGGGTCGTCGCGGTCGGGCTGATGGTCGCCGGGATCGCCCTGCTCGGTGTGGTCACCGCGACGCTCGCCTCGTGGCTGATCCGCCGGGTGGCCGAGGCCGACGAGAACGCGCAGGCGGTGACCCGCGAGCATCTCGACGAGCTGACCCGCGAGGTCAAGGCGTTGCGGGCCGAGCTCGCCGAGCAGCGTGCCGGGGTCAGTCCCGCAACATCGGAGCCGCTAGGTACCGCTCGGGGATAGCGAAGGCGTCCACGAGGGTCCGCGCGTGCGGGCGCAGGTCGGCGCACAACGCGTTCACCGCGGCGGTGACGGCCTTCGAGCGCCCGGAGGTCAGGCGCCCGTGTTCGAGGAACCAGCCCCGATCGGCCTCGATGTTCGCGAGCGCGTAGAGGTCGCAGACCCGCTCCAGCAGCTCACGGGCGTCAGCGTCGGCGCAGCGCTCGATGGCGTCGACGAACGCTTCCAGCACCACCCGGTCGACGTGCGCGCGTCCGGCGCGAAGCACGTGATCCTGCGCGTCGTTGAAGACACCGAAGGGGTCCGAACCCGCTTTACGCAGGCGCTGCGCGACGCCGCCGAGTACGTGCTCTTCGCGGTCTTCGAACAGCTTCAGGTGCCATTCGCGCGAGTAGAGGACGTCGCCGTCATCCGCTTCGGTGAGCCGCTCGACCACCTTCCGCGCGGACGTCCGTTCGATCACGGCCTCGACGAGCTGCTCCGCCACGAACCGCGCGGTCGCGAGTGGGCTGAGATCCTCGAAATGGTCCTTGTAGCTGGTCAACAGGCCCTTCGCGACCAGCTGCAGCAGCACGGTGTTGTCACCCTCGAAGGTGGTGAAGACGTCCGTGTCCGCTTTCAGCCCGGCGAGCAGGTTCTCCGACAGATAGCCGGAGCCGCCGCACGCTTCACGAGCCGCCTGGATGGTCGCGGTCGCGTGCCAGGTCGAGACGGCCTTGACGCCGGCGGCGCGCGACTCCAGCTCTCGCTGCTCTTCCTCCGGCGCGTCCTCGGCGAGGTCGTTCAGCGTCGCGACGAGTGCTTCCTGCGCGAAGTGCAGTGCGTACGACGTCGCCAGCGCGGGCAGCAGTTTCCGCTGGTGGGCGCGGTAGTCGAGGATCACGACCTCCTCGCCGTCGGGCCGCGCGAACTGCCGCCGCTGCTCGCCGTACCGGACGGCCAGCGCGAGCGCGCGCTTCGTCGCGCTGCCGGCGCTGCCCGCGACACTGACCCGGCCGCGGATGAGCGTTCCGAGCATCGTGAAGAACCTGCGGCCGTCGCTTTCGATCGGACTGCTGTACGTGCCGTCCTCGGCGACGTCACCGAACCGGTTGAGCAGTGCCTCGCGCGGGACCCTCACCTGGGTGAAGGTGAGCCGTCCGTTGTCGACGCCGTTGAGACCCGCCTTGCGACCGCAGTCCTCGATCTCGACGCCGCTCACGTGCTCACCGCGGATCGGCACCAGGAACGCGTGCACGCCGCGCGATTCGCCACCGGTGATCAGCTGCGCGAACACCACCGCGAGCTCGCCGTCGCGGGCGGCGTTGCCGATGTACTCCTTCATCGCGCCCCGGTCCGGCGTGTGCACGACGAACTCGCGCGTCGCCGGGTCGTAGGTCGCGGTGGTGCGCAGGTGCTGGACGTCCGAGCCGTGACCGTGCTCGGTCATCGCGAAACAGCCCAGCAGCTCCAGATCCTTGATCTTCCGCAGGTAGCGCTCGTGGTGGCGTTCGGTGCCGAGCAGCTGCACCGCGCCGCCGAACAGACCCCATTGGACACCGGCCTTCACCATCAGCGAGAGGTCGCCGAATCCCAGCATCTCGAACGACGTCAACGCGCCGCCGACGTCGCCGCCACCGCCGTACGCCGGGTCGAACCCGAGCCCCGGACGATCGGTGCGGGCCAGCAGCCGCAGCCCTTCGAGCACCTGGGCGCGATGGGCTTCGGTGTCGATGTCGACCGGGTCTTCGAAATCCTCCGCCGCCATCTGCGCGCGCACCGCGCGGCGGAGCCCGGCCCACCGTCCATCGAGGACGGCGGTCAGCGCGTCCGGGTCGATTTTCGCGGGAAGCCCTGGTGTGTCCACGATTCCTCCGATGCGGTGCGGTCTGCGTTCAGCCTGCCGCACCGCATCGGGAGGCGCAGCACAGAACAGACCGGCCTCAGGAAAGGTCCGGTCCCTGTGCGCGGAGATCGTCCACCTTGGTCATCGCCTCCCGGAGCTCGGCGAGCCAGGCGTCCGCGTGCTCCCCGACCAGCCGGACCGCCCAGGCGAGCGCCTCCGACCGCGACCGCGCGACGCCGGCGTCGACGAGAGTGTCGAGGACCAGGCGTTCCGGCTGCCGCAGCCTGGTCATCACCGGCGCCGAATGCGTGGTGAACAGCTGCCTCGTGCCGCCGAGGCTCGCGCCCCAGGCGACCTTGCGCTGATACCGGTGCTCGGCCTGGCGCGCGATCTCGATCCTCTCGTCGCGGGTCTCCTCACGGAACCGGCTGATCCGGCCGTCTTCGGCCGCCGCACGGGCGGCGTCGTCGGCGTGGTCACCGGTGAGCGGCGGGAGCTCGCCGACGATCACGATCTCTTCGCGATCCACCGTGACCTCGGGATCTCCGGTGAACCAGCCCTCCGGGAGCCGCCCGCCGAACCACGCGGCCGCGTCGTCCGCCGACGGGATGTCCGCCTGCTGCCAGCCGCCCCGGCCCTTCCAGCCTCCACGTCCCATCCGCCTCGCCGTCCTGAAGTAGGTGTGCATGCTCGCCTCCGCGATTACATGATTACAACAATACCGACGCTACGCCCGTATCAAGCGAGAGTCAGGCGTGTTCTCGCCCGGCGAAACCGCGGGCAACCTGATGACCTGCGCGGACGTGTTCCCATCAGCAGTCGGCGAGGAAAGGGGAACCTCATGCTGAAGAAGGTCATGATCGGCGCTCTCGTGCTCGGAGCGGCCCAGCTGGCGGTGGTCGCGCCCGCCGCGGCGGCCACCGGGCCCAGCTGGTACCTCGGCCCGGCCGAGCTCGGGCCCGGCGCGCGGATCTACGCCGAGACCAGGGCCGGGGCGGGCGGTTGCGTCCCGAACGGCCCGGTGACCTCGCCGGGTCTCGCCGAGCCGATCGGCTGGACCATCGGCGGGAACTTCGGGAAATACGGCGGTTACGGGCATGTGGTGAAGACACCCGGCACCTACGTCGCGACGCTTACCTGCACCGATGGCCGCAAGTCGGCCCGGACGTTCACGGTGACGGGTGTCCCGCCGGAACCCACCAAGCCCACGCCGAGGCCGCAGGTCGCGGTGAAACCGGCAGGCGCACCACAGACCGGCGGCGGCGCCTTCGCCCCTATGGCGTGGGACTGGTGAGCTGAGAGCGCAGTTCCTCCGCGGTCGTGACGGGCCGCTCGCACACGTACCCACGGCACACGTACGCGGCGGCGGCACCGTCGACCAGCGGCCGATCCGCCAGCAGCGGTACTCCGTCCGCGTCCGGCGTGCCGCTCACGACGACGGCGCCGTCCGGCGACGAAGCGAGGGCGGCGGCCAGCAGCTCCGCGCGTGAAGCGGCATCCGGACCGACCACCGCCACCTGAACCGGGCCGGCAGCGGCGGCTTCGGCGACCGTGAGCCAGTGTCCGGCGAACCGTGGCGCGTGGGCGGCGAGCCGTCCCGCCCGCGCCAAGGCCTGCTCTGCCGCCTCGCGGTAGCGGCCCACCCGGTCGTGCCCGGCCAGCACGGACGCGGTCAGCAACGCGTTCGCCAGCGCCGACGCCCCCGACGGGCTCGCGTTGTCGGTCGGGTCGGAAGGCCGCTGCACCAGCACTTCCGCGTCGTCGGCCGTGTCGTAGTAGGCCCCCGTCGCGTCCGGAACGCCGAAGTGGGCCAAGGCGAGGTCCAGCAGGGTGAGCGCGTCGGCGAGCCAACGCGGCTCGCCGGTCGCCTGGTGGAGTTCGAGCAGGCCCTCGGCGAGGCACGCGTAGTCCTCCAGCACCCCGGCCGTCGCGCCGACGACGCCGCCGCGCGAAGTCCGGCGCAGCCGTCCGTCCACGAAATGGGTGCTCATCAGGAAAGCCGCCGCACGGGCGGCCGCATCGATCCACTGCGGACGGTTCGACCGCGCGCCCGCTTTGGCGAGCGCGCCGATCGCGAGCCCGTTCCACGCGGCGATGACCTTGTCGTCACGAGCGGGCTGCGGACGTTCGTCGCGCGCGGCCAGCAGCGTGCGGCGAACTCGCGCATAACGCGTTTCGTCCTCGGGATGCGGCTCGCGCAGCCGCAGGGTCGAGGCACCATGCTCGAAGTTGCCCCGTTCGGTCACCTGGAACAGTCCGGCCGCCCAGGCGCCGTCCTCCTCACCGAGCACCTCGGCCAGCTGCGCGGGAGTCCAGACATAGGTGAGCCCCTCGACGCCATCGGTGTCCGCGTCGAGCGACGCGGCGAAACCGCCTTCGGCCGTGCCGAGGTCGCGCAGCAGGAACTCCGCGGTCTCCTCGACCGTGCGCCGCGCGTACTCGTGCCCGGTCACCCCGTGGAACTGCGCGTAGAAACGCAGCAGCAAACCGTTGTCGTACAACATCTTCTCGAAGTGCGGCACTTCCCAGCCCGCGTCGACCGAGTAGCGCGCGAACCCGCCGGCGAGCTGGTCGTTGAGGCCGCCCAGTGCCATCGCCTCGGCCGTGTGCTCGACCATGTCGAGGCCGGAACCGGTGCGCTCGTGGTGACGCAGCAGGAAGTTCAACGCCATCGTCGGCGGGAACTTCGGCGCTCCCCCGAATCCGCCGTTCCCGGTGTCGTACTCCTTGCGCAGCGTGGCGACCGCGGAATCGAGCGCGGCACCGTCCACAACGGACTCCGGCAGCGGCCCGCTCTTCTCCGTGAGGTGGGCGATGATCTGCCGGGCACCGGATCGCAACTCGTCAGGACGCTCACCCCAGGCTTCGGCCACGGCGACGAGCAGCTGCGAGAACGACGGCATCCCCGGCCGCGGTGACGGCGGATAGTAAGTGCCGCAATGGAACGGCTCCCCCTCCGGCGTCAGGAAACACGTCATCGGCCAGCCGCCCTGTCCGGTCATCGCCTGCGTGGCCGCCATGTACACCGAGTCGATGTCCGGGCGCTCCTCGCGGTCCACCTTGATGTTGACGAAGTTCGCGTTCATCAGCGTGGCGGTGGCCTCGTCCTCGAAGGACTCGTGCGCCATGACGTGACACCAGTGGCAAGCCGCGTAGCCGACCGAAAGCAGGATCGGCACGTTCCGGCGTTTCGCCTCGGCAAGCGCTTCTTCACCCCATGGCCACCAGTCCACCGGGTTCTCGGCGTGCTGCAGCAGGTACGGACTGGTCGCGGCCTTCAGGCGGTTCGACATGTCACCAGGGTCGCACGCGGAAAAGCGGGCGCGCAGAACGGCCGTCTGCGCGACACTCATCCGGTGCTCCTGACCATGACGACCACCCGGAACCCCGCCACCGACCTGGGCTTTCTCCTGCACAAGCATCCGGAGAAGGCGCAGTCCTTCACGCTGTCGGCGGGAAACGCGCACGTCTTCTATCCCGAGGCGTCCGACGAGCGCTGCACCGTCGCGCTGCTGGTCGAGATCGACCCGATCGAGCTGGTGCGCGGTGGTGGCACGTCGCTGACCCAGTACGTCAACGACCGGCCGTACGCGGGCGGCTCGTATCTGGCGGTGGCGCTGCGCGCGGTCTTCACGACGGCGCTGGCGGGCCGGTGCGCGAAACGGCCGGAGCTGGTCGACGAGCGGCTCCCGCTGGAGATCCGCGTCCCGTCGCTGACCGCGCGCGGTGGCGCGGAGGTCGTTCACAAGCTTTTCGAACCGCTCGGCTGGCACGTCGACGCGAAGGCCATCCCGCTCGACACCGAATTCCCGCAATGGGGCGATTCGCGCTACGTCGATCTCCGGCTGACCGGGACCCAGCGGGTCGTCGACGCGTTGCGGCACTTGTACGTTCTGCTGCCCGCGCTCGACGGCGACAAGCACTACTGGATCGGCCAGGACGAAGCCGACAAGTTGCTGCGTGTCGGCGAGGGCTGGCTCGCGGAGCATCCGGAAAGAAACCTGATCACCGACCGGTACCTCGAACGACGCCGCCCGATCGTCTCGTACGCGCTCACCCGCCTGGCGGAAGCGGACGACGTGCCCGCCGAGGCCGAAGCCCGCGTCACCGAGCTGCCGGACCGGCCCGAACCGCTGGCCGTCCAGCGCCAGGGCAGTGTGCTCGCGGCGCTCCGGGCGGCGGGCGCGCGGCGCGTTCTCGACCTCGGCTGCGGCGGTGGCGCGCTGCTGCGCGTGCTCCAGAAGGAGCCGTCGTTCACCGAGATCGTCGGCGTCGACGTGTCCGCGAGCGCGCTCGACATCGCCGAAAAGCGGCTGAAAGTCAAGACGCGGATCACCCTGAAGCAGTCCGCGCTGACGTACGCGGACCCGTCGCTGGCCGGATACGACGCGGCCGTGCTGATGGAGGTGATCGAGCACGTCGACGAGGAGCGCCTGCCCGCGCTGGAGCACGCCGTGTTCGGTGTCGCCGCGCCGCGGACCGTGCTCGTCACGACGCCGAACGCCGAGTACAACCGGCACTTCGAATTCCTCGAAGACGGCCGGTTCCGGCACGCCGACCACCGTTTCGAATGGACCCGCGAGCAGTTCCGCTCGTGGGCGGAGGACGTCGCGGCACGACACGGCTACGACGTCCGGCACCTGCCGGTGGGACAGGAGTCCCAGGAATCAGGACCGCCGACCCAAATGGCGGTCTTCACGTCTCGAAAGGAGGCCGTGGCATGAAACTGACCATTCCCGACATGTCCCTCGTCGTGCTCGTCGGCGCCTCCGGCTCCGGCAAGTCGACCTTCGCGCGGACGCATTTCGCGCCGACGCAGGTGCTGTCCAGCGACTACTTCCGCGGCCTGGTGGCCGACGACGAGAACGACCAGAGCGCCTCGGCCGCCGCTTTCGACGTGCTCCACTACGTCGCGGCGAAGCGGCTCGAAGCGGGCCGGATCACCGTGATCGACGCGACGAACGTCCAGCGCGCGTCACGGGCAAGCCTGCTGAAGCTGGCGAAGGAGCACGACGTCCTCCCGACGGCGATCGTGCTGGATCTGCCCGTGAAGGTCTGCCACGAACGCAACGAGGCCAGGCCCGACCGCGACTTCGGCGAGCACGTCGTCCGGCGGCAGCGCGGCGAACTCCACCGTTCGCTGAAGTCGTTGGAGCGCGAGGGTTTCCGTCGCGTGCACGTGTTGCGGAGCGAAGCCGAGGTCGCCGAAGCGGAGATCGTCGTCGAGCCGCTGCGCAACGACCGCCGCGAACTGACCGGGCCGTTCGACGTGATCGGCGACGTCCACGGCTGCCGGGAGGAACTGGACGAACTGCTCACCGAACTGGGTTACGTCGACGGCGTGCACCCGGACGGCCGGACCGCGGTGTTCGTCGGCGACCTCGTCGACCGCGGCCCCGACACGCCTGGCGTGCTTCGCCGGGTGATGGCGATGGCCGAGGCGGGCAGCGCGCTGGTCGTCTGCGGGAACCACGAGCAGAAACTGGTCCGCGCGCTGAACGGGCGCGACGTCAAGAGGACGCACGGACTCGCGGAATCACTGGAACAGCTTTCCACGCAGGACGACGACTTCCGCGCGAAGGCGCACGCTTTCTGCGAAGGCCTTATCGCGCACTACGTTCTCGACGGCGGCAAGCTCGTCGTCGCGCACGCCGGTCTGCCCGAGAAGTTCCACGGGCGCGCGTCCGGCCGGGTCCGGAGCACCGCGCTGTACGGCGACACGACCGGAGAGACCGACGAGTACGGCCTGCCGGTGCGCCTGCCGTGGGCGCGCGACTACCGCGGCAAGGCGATGGTCCTCTATGGACACACGCCGACGCTGGAACCGGAGTGGATCAACGGGACCATGTGTCTCGACACCGGCTGCGTCTTCGGCGGCAAGCTGACCGCTTTGCGTTACCCGGAGCGGGAAGTCGTCTCGGTGAAGGCGAAGAAGGTCTGGTACGAGCCGTCACGTCCGCTCGAACCGGCGCGGCCGCCGGGCGGACGCGAACCGGCGGTGCTGGAACTGGGCGACGTCACCGGGAAGCGGATCGTCGAGACGCGGCACCACGGCAGGGTCGGGGTTTCCGCCGAACAGTCGGCGGCGGCGCTCGAAGTGATGAGCCGCTTCGCCGTCGACCCGCGCTGGCTGCCGTACCTGCCGCCGACCATGGCGCCGTGTTCGACGTCCGAGGTGGACGGCTACCTCGAACACCCCGAGGAGGCTTTCGCCGAGTTCCGCGCCTCGGGTGTCGACCACGTCCTGTGCGAGGAGAAGCACATGGGCTCGCGTGCCGTCGTACTCGTCTGCCGTGACGACGACGTGGCGCCCGCCCGGTTCGGGATCCAGGGTCCGGGCGCGGTCTACACCCGCACCGGGCGGCCGTTCTTCACCCCGGAGCAGAACGCACGGCTGCTCGCCGGTGTGCGGGACGCGGCTTCGGAGCTGTTCGACGAACTGGACACCGGCTGGCTGCTGCTCGACACGGAGTTGCTGCCGTGGAGCGCGAAAGCGGGGTCGCTGATCTCGGATCAGTACGCGGCCGTTGGCGCGGCGGCCCAAGCCGTGCTGCCCGCCGCCGTCGCCTCACTGGACGCGGCCGCCGCTCGTGGGGTCGACGTGGCGGAGCTGGTGGAGCGGACCCGGGTTCGCGAGTCCACTGTGGACGCGTATCGGCGGGCGTACCGGCGTTACTGCTGGCCGACCGACGGTCTCGACGGCGTCCGGCTGGCGCCGTTCCAGATCCTGGCGTCGGAGGGACACGCGTACCACGACCGGCCGCACGAGTGGCACCTTTCGCTGCTGGACCGGCTCACCGGCGACCTGTTCACCCGCACACGAACTCTCTCCGTCGACACCACCGACCAGGCTTCCGTGACGCGCGGCGTCGACTGGTGGCTGGAGCTGACCGGTGCGGGCGGCGAGGGCATGGTCGTCAAACCGGCGGCGAACCTGACGCGGGGCGCGCGCGGGTTGGTGCAACCGGGGGTGAAGGTGCGCGGGCGCGAGTACCTGCGGATCATCTACGGGCCCGACTACACGCTGCCGGAGAACCTCTCGCGCCTTCGCAAGCGGGGTCTCAACCGGAAGCGGGCGCTGGCGCTGCGCGAGTACGCGCTGGGGCTGGAGGCGCTGGAGCGGCTGGCGCGCGGGGAACCGCTGTGGCGGGTGCACGAATGCGTGTTCGCCGTGCTGGCGCTGGAGTCGGATCCGGTCGACCCGCGCCTTTGACGCGCTTCGGGAATGCTATGAAAGGTCCTTTCCTTGCAAATTTTGCAAGGAAAGGACCTTTCATAGCGGCGCTCAGTCGGACTTGGCGGTCGGCTTCTCCGTCTTGGCGGCCGACTCAGTGTCAGCCTTCGGGGCCTCGGGAGCTTCCTCGACCGGAGCCTCCGCGGAAACCGCAGGCTCGTCGAAGCTCTCCGGAACACGCTTCAGGTGCTTGGTCATCGACCGCACCAGCAGCGCGACGGCGATCAGGAACAGGATCAGGATCAGGAAACCCACCGGCGACGACTTGCCGAAGTCCTCACCTTGGCCGCCGTTGTCGCCGTTGCCGGGCTGCTGCGCCAGGAACTGCGACGTCGCCGTCACCGGAACGACAGCGAACGCCGGCACCACGAAACTCATCTAGCCCTCCTTCAAGCCGGCGAACAGATCGTCCTCCGGCAGGGTGCTGTCCACCAGTGAGCGGACCAGCTCGTACTCCTCGGTCGGCCAGACCTCGCGCTGCAGGTCGCGCGGGACGGCGAACCAGCGGCTGTTCGGGTCGATCTGGGTGGCGTGCGCCTTGAGGGCCTCGTCACGCTGCTCGAAGTAGTCGCCGCATTCGACGCGGGTGGTCACCCGCTCCATGACGTCGGCCTTCTCCGGGTCCCACGACTTGAGCCACTCCTCGTACGGCGACTCCAGGCCGCGTTCGAGCAGGGCCTCGTGGAACACCGTCATCCTGGCACGCGAGAAGCCGTGCACGTAGTACAGCTTCATCGGCTGCCACGGCTCGCCGGCGTCCGGGTAACGCCCCTCCTCGCCCGCGGCGTCGAAGGCCGCGACCGAGATCTCGTGCGTGCGGATGTGGTCGGGGTGCGGGTACCCGCCGTTCTCGTCGTAGGTGACGATCACGTGCGGGCGGAACTCGCGGATGACCTTCACCAGCGCACCGGTGGACTCTTCGAGCGGGATGACCGCGAACGAGCCCTCCGGCACCGGGGGCAGCGGGTCGCCCTCGGGCAGGCCCGAGTCGACGAATCCGAGCCAGGCGTGGCTCACGCCGAGGATCTTGGCCGCGCGGGCCATCTCCTCGCGGCGGATCTCGGTCATGTTGGCCACTACCTCGGGGCGGTCCATGGCCGGGTTCAGCACACTGCCCGCTTCGCCGCCGGTACAGGTCACGACCATGACCTCGTGTCCTTCGGCGGCGTACCTGGCCATGGTGGCGGCACCCTTGCTCGACTCGTCGTCGGGGTGCGCGTGCACCGCCATCAGGCGGAGGCGTGACTTCGGCGGTTCATTGGCTGACACCATGCTCCGAACGTCCCCTTCTCGTTCCCTATTCCCCTGCGACCCTGCCTGACGGCCCGCCCGGCCGGGCGCGGATACTCGAGGGGAACCACTCGCATACGACCCCATTGTCCCTGCGAGCACGACGAGACCTACCGGGAGGCCCGGGTTGAGCACGGGACAGGACGCTCCCAGCGCGGAAAGCACCCGGACGGACGTGCCCGAGGATCGCTACGGCAAGACCCGCGCCGCGAAGCCCGCCCGCTGGCGGCGCCTGGTGTTCGGCCTGGTCGCGCTGCTGGTCAGCGGCGGAATCGCCTATGTCGCGTACACGAACTTCGGCAGCGCGCCCATCGAGGGCGAGCGCGTCTCGTTCGACGAGAAACCGGGCGACGCGATGGAGATCACCATCAACGTGACCAGGGACGATGTGAACCGTCCCGGCGTGTGCGTCGTCCGGGTCCGCGACAAGGCGGGGGCCGAAAGCGGCCGTAAAGAGGTCTTGATTCAGCCCGGTTCGAAGAACAGCAGGGTGACGACCACCATCAAGAGCATCGGAAGGCCGGTCACGGCTGATATCTTCGGGTGCTCATACGACGTACCACGGTACCTGTCAAGGCCATAGCGGCCAACGGGGTGAAACGGGCGCCCAACGCCGAGGCGCGACCGAATTCCACCGGCGGCGATGCCTCGCGCCGTGTTACTCTGATCTACCGGCACGGCCCAAGACGGGCCGTGTTTTTCCTTTATCTCAGCCAGGCCGGCGCGCCATGCCGGTCCGGTGGCCGGCTTGTACACCCAAGCCTGGCAGGCCCTACTAGGAGATGGTGACCGTGAGCGACACAAAGGTGACCTGGCTGACCCAGGATGCCTACGACAGGCTCAAGCAGGAACTCGACCACTACATCGAGCTCCGCCCGGTCATCGCTGCGAAGATCAACGACAGCCGGGAAGAGGGCGACCTCAAGGAGAACGGCGGTTACCACGCCGCCCGCGAAGAGCAGGGCCAGCACGAGGCCCGCATCCGCCACCTCCAGGAGCTCCTCCGCTCGGCGAAGGTGGGCGAGCCGCCCGCCAACGACGGCAGCGCGGGACCGGGCAAGGTCCTCACCGTGCGTTACGACGGTGACGACGAAGACGAGAACTTCCTCTTGGCGACCCGTGAAGAGGGAACCGAGGGTGACCTGGACGTCTACTCGCCGGAGTCCCCGCTCGGCAAGGCGCTCCTCGGCGCCAAAGAGGGCGAGACCCGCGAGTACGAGCTGCCCAACGGCAGCATCCAGAAGGTGACGCTCGTCAAGGCCGTGCCCTACACCGGCAAGTGAGCCACGTATGCGCCCGGCCCGATATGGCCGGGCGCGCGGAACAGCCGTTAGCGTGACCTCCGGAGAATTCTGGAGGGAATCATGAGCGAGCTACCGATCTGCGTCGCCTGTGGCATGCAGTACGCGGAACCCAGGTCCGACTGCCCGATCTGCGAGGACGAACGTCAGTACGTCCCGCAGGCCGGGCAGCGGTGGACCGACCTGAACACCATCCGCGCGAGCGGGACTTACACGGCTCGCATCGAGGAGCAGGGCCCCGGCCTCATCGGGGTCGGGTCCACTCCCAACTTCGCCATCGGCGAGCGGGCGCTGCTGGTCAAGGCCAGTTCCGGCAACTTCCTCTGGGACTGCGCGGGCTACCTCGACGACGACCTCGTCGGCCAGGTCCGCGAACTCGGCGGGATCACCGGTATCGCGATCAGCCACCCGCACTACTACACCACCATGGTCGAGTGGGCCCACGCCTTCGACGCGCCCATCTACCTGCACGAGGGCGACCGGCAGTGGATCGGCAGGCCGGATCCGGCGATCAAGCTGTGGAGCGGCGCGACCCTCGACGTCGCCCCCGACCTGCGGCTGATCAACCTCGGCGTGCATTTCGCAGGCGGGACCGTGCTGCACTGGCCGGACGGCGAGAACGGCCGCGGCGCGGTGCTCTCGGGCGACATCCTGCAGGTCATCCCGGACCGCCGCTTCGTCGGCATGATGTACAGCTACCCGAACCTGATCCCGGAACGGCCCGAGGTCGTCCGCCGCGCCGCCGAGATGCTCGAACCGTACGAGTTCGAGGCGATCTACGGCGCCTGGTGGGACGCGATCATCCGCACCGACGGGCACGAGGCCGTCCAGCGGTCGGCGAAGCGCTACCTCAGCCAGGTGGGCTAGCTCCTCGCCAGCCGTTCCAGCAGCGGCCGTACGCGCGGCGGGACCGGCGTCGAGAGCGCGATCGACGTCGACGTCCGCCGCACGTACGGCGCGCCGACCACCTCGTCCACCACCCGCTGCAGGTCGTCGTTGTTGCGCGCCACCATCCGCACGAAAAGGTCGCCCTGACCGGTCGTCGCGTAGACCTCGCACACCTCGTCGATCGCGGACAGCGCCTCCGCGACCTCGGCCCGGCGGCCCTGCGCGATCTCCAGGACGGCGAACGCGGTGAGGCCGTACCCCATCGCCGCGAGGTCGAGCTCGGGAGGGAAACCGCCGAGGATCCCGCGTTCGGTCAGCCGGTCCAGCCTGGCCTGCACGGTGCCCCGCGCGACGCCGAGACGGCGGGCGCATTCGAGCACGCCGAGCCGGGGCGAGTCGGTGAGCAACAGCAGCAGCCGCGCGTCCAGCGCGTCGAGTGCTTCCGACATGGGGCCTACCTCCTACGCAGATTGTCCACTTTGACTGCGCCACCCGGCCCTCGGCTGGACATAGTGCGCAGTGAAATCTTTGACCGTTGCGCATTTTGTCACGCGCTCGGATGCTTCAGGGCATGACGCACACAGTGGAACCCCAGGGTGCTCTTGACGACGTGAGCTACGACCAGCTGCGTCAGCTCGTCGGCCTCGTCGATCACGACTCTTCGACCGACCCCTTCCCGGTGAAGTCGATGGACGCGGTGGTGTTCATCGCGGGCAACGCCACGCAGACCGCGTGGTTCTACCAGGTCGCCTTCGGCATGCGGCTCGTCGCGTACTCCGGCCCCGAGACCGGGAACTTCGAGCGCAAGTCGTTCGTGCTGAAGTCGGGCTCGGCCCGCTTCGTGATCACCGGCGGCGTCAAGCCCGATTCCCCGCTGCTCGACCACCACCGCCGCCACGGCGACGGCGTCATCGACCTCGCGCTCGAGGTCGCCGACGTCGACCGGTGCATCGAGCACGCCCGCTCGCAGGGCGCCACCGTCCTCGAGGAGCCGCACGACGTCTCCGACGAGCACGGCACCGTGCGCATCGCCGCGATCGCGACCTACGGCGAGACCCGCCACACCCTGGTCGACCGGTCGAAGTACACCGGCGTCTACCTGCCGGGCTACGAGCCGCGCGAGAGCAGCGTCGTCCGCCCCGAAGGCGCGCCGAAGCGGCTGTTCCAGGCCGTCGACCACTGCGTCGGCAACGTCGAACTCGGCAAGATGGACTACTGGGTCGACTGGTACCACCGCGTCATGGGCTTCGTGAACATGGCGGAGTTCGTCGGCGACGACATCGCGACCGAGTACTCGGCGCTGATGAGCAAGGTGGTCTCCAACGGCAACCACCGCGTCAAGTTCCCGCTCAACGAGCCGGCGATCGCGAAGAAGAAGTCGCAGATCGACGAATACCTCGAGTTCTACGGCGGCGCGGGCTGCCAGCACATCGCGCTGGCCACCAACGACATCGTCGCGACGGTGAAGGCGATGCGCGCCGCGGGCGTCGAGTTCCTCGACACCCCGGACTCCTACTACGACGACCCGGAGCTGCGCGCGCGGATCGGCGAGGTCCGGGTGCCGATCGAGAAGCTCAAGGAGCACCGCATCCTGGTCGACCGCGACGAGGACGGCTATCTGCTGCAGATCTTCACCAAGCCGATCGGCGACCGCCCGACGGTGTTCTACGAGCTCATCGAGCGGCACGGTTCGCTCGGTTTCGGCAAGGGCAACTTCAAGGCCCTGTTCGAGGCCATCGAGCGTGAGCAGGAGCGCCGAGGCAACCTCTAACGGCGAGGCGCCATCGGCGCAGCGCCGAGGCAACCTCTGACCCCGGCAGTTCGCAGGGCGTGAAAGGGCTCTTCATCGCACTTCGTGTGGTGAAGGGCCCTTTCGCTGCGTGACGGGGCCGACTTTGTCGGCGCTGGGTGGTACACCGGACTGGAACTAAACTTTCGAGCACTCCGGAACCGAAGGCTCCTCCGGACCGTCAGTGTGAAGACGTCAGCATGCAGCTTTTGGAAGGGTCCCGATGCCGGACAACGTCGACGCCAGCGAACGAATGGTGGACAACTGGACGAAGCAGATCCAGGAGACCGCCGCGCGCTATCAGGCGATGGCCGCACGCATGCAGGGCCAGACCGTGACCGAGCGGTCGAAGGACAACACCATCGAGGTCACGATCGACTCGAAGGGCCTGCTCACGAACCTGGTCATCTCCGAGGCCGCGAGCGGTAAACGGATGGCGGAGGTCTCGTCGCAGGTCATGCGCCTCGTCCAGCTCGCGCAGTCCCGGATCCCGGAGCTGCTGCAGGCGGCGATGGCCGAGACGGTCGGAACCACCGACGAGACGGCGAACCGGGTCATCGCGGAAGCGCAGAGCACCTTCCCGGAAGCACCGCCGGAGGAGAACCCGGCTCCGCCGGAACCCCTGCGGCACCACCGCTTCGGGCCCGAGGAGGAAGAGCCCCCGCCGCCCGCGCAGGCGAACCCACCCCAGCCGAAGCCGATCCCGCGCCGCCGCCGCACGCAGGACGACGATGACGACGAGTTCGGCGGCAGCATCCTTTCGTAGACGTCCATCCGGCCTGGTAGAGGGGAGAAACCATGGCAGGCAAGGGGTATGAGCTCGGCGCCGACCTCGACGCGCACGCCAAGCAGATCGACGGCATCGCCGACGGCCTGCGCACGGCGGTCGACGCCGCGCAGCAGGTGAGCATGCCGACCGACGCGTACGGCATCATCTGCCAGCCGTTCCGGATGATGCTCGACCCGGTCGAGGAGTTCGGCATCAACGCGCTGACCAAGGCCGTCGAGGCCGCGACGACGGTGGCGAACAACGTGCGGTCCGCGTCGAACGCCTACCAGACGCAGGACGAGAACTTCGCCGCCGAGTTCAAGAACGTGCAGGTGCCTGACTGATGCCCGAGGGAAACCCGCTCGTCGCGAACGCGCCGACCGATGGCGACGGCCCTGGACCGCTGACGGCCGGGAACAGCGAATACGGCTACGCGGCGGGCATCGGCGTCGCCGAGTCGGCCATGGACGCCTTCAACGGCATCTCGAACGGTGACTGGATCGGTGGCGGGCTCGGTGTGCTGAGCCTCGCCGGCGAGATGGCGAGTGCCGCGATCGACCCGTTCGGCTACCTGATGTCGTCGGTGGCGTCGTTCCTGATGGAACACATGCAGCCGCTGAAGGACATGCTGGACGCGGTCGCCGGTGATCCGCCGGTCATCCAGTCGTACTCCGAAACCTGGGGCAACGTCGCCAAGAAACTGGAAGACACCCAGGTCGAGTTCTCGAACGCGGTCAAGAACGGCACGTCCGGCTGGACGGGCGACGCGGCCGACCAGTACCGCAAGCAGGCCGCGGAGCAGGCCGAGGCGATCAGCGGCGCGGCGACGGTCGCGGGCGGGATCAGCACCGTCGTGATGATCTTCGGCGAGATCGTCGCGTTCGTCCGCGAGTTCATCCGCCAGCTGATCGCGGACGCGGTCGGCAAGCTCATCGCGTGGGTCATGGAGACGGTGTTCTCCCTCGGCTTCGGCACCCCCGTGGTGGTCGCGCAGGCCGTCACCGCGATCGCCAAGTGGGCCGCGAAGATCGCCGACAAGCTCAAGGAACTCTGCGACGCGATGCGGCGGGTCTCGCCGCTGCTGGGCAAGCTGGTCGACGTCTTCGAGAAGATCATCAAGATCTTCGGCAAGATCGCGGGCAAGGTCACCGGCCTCGACGTCATCAACACCAAGAACATCAAGCCGGGCGGGTTCATCCAGCGCGGCGGCAGCGGCGGCGGATCCGGGGGGACCGGCGGTGGCGGCTCGGGTTCCGGCGACGGCCCGGACGGCGACGGTTCCGGCTCCGGTAGTGGCGACGGTTCCGGCAGCGGCGATGGATCCGGAAGCGGCTCCGACGGCGACAGCTCCGGGGGCAACTCCGGCGACACCAACAGCGGCCCGAACGACAACTCCGGCGGCAACTCCGGCGACACCAACAGCGGCCCGAACGACGGCTCCGGCGGCGACACCAGCGGTTCAGGTGATTCCGGCTCGAACGGCGGGTCCAGTGGAGACACCCCGTCGAACACCACCCGAGGTGGCGACGGTGGCGGCTCGTCCACCCGCTCCGACGGCGGCTCCTCCAACCGTAGCGGCGACGGACCGTCCACTTCGGACGGAAACTCCGCCGTCGGTGATGGTTCCCCCAGCACGGCTCGTTCCGACACGTCGACCCCGCACACCCGGTCCGACGGTGGCTCTCCCGGCGACTCCGCCACCCCGAACCGTGCGCCCGACGGCGGCTCGCCCACTCCGAACCGCGCGGACACCGGCTCGTCCGCTCCGAACACGCGGGCGGATAGCGGCGGCTCCCCGAGCCACACACCTGACAGCTCCCCCGCCCCCCACACCCGGGCAGACAGCGGCGGCTCCCCGAGCCACACACCCGACAGCGGGTCTCCCACGCCTCACACCCGCGCCGACACCGGCGGCTCACCCAGCCACACACCCGACAGCTCCCCCACCCCCCACACCCGCGCCGACACCGGCGGCTCCCCGAGTCACACACCCGACAGCGGGTCTCCTGCGCCTCACACCCGCGCCGACACCGGCGGCTCCCCGAGCCACACACCCGACAGCGGGTCTCCTGCGCCTCACACCCGCGCCGACACCGGCGGCTCCCCGAGCCACACACCCGACAGCGGGTCTCCCACGCCTCACACCCGCGCCGACACCGGCGGCTCCCCGAGCCACACACCCGACAGCGGGTCTCCCACGCCTCACACCCGCGCCGACACCGGCGGCTCACCCAGCCACGCCGGCGACGGCGGCGGCTCTCCCCGCACCCACGGTGGCGAGGGCGGCGGTTCACCCACTCCTCGGTCCGACCCGTCACCGGGCCACCACGGCGGCAACGACGGTGGCAGCCCCACCCGGCCGACCGACAGCGGAACGACGACCAGCGGCACCGCGCCCACGGCACCCCGCCTCGGCGACGCCGGTCCGTCGCACATGCCTTCGCAGCGCGGCGGTCCCGGTGGCGACGCTTCGCACGGTGTCCCGCCGCAGGGCCAGCCGATCGCCGGCGGCATGCCGCCGCAAGGCGCTCCGGGTGGCACACCCGGCGGCGCCCCGGGTTCGCCCGGCGGCAGGCCGCAGGGCGGCGGCTGGACGGGAACGCCCGGTTCGCCGCGCACCCCGGACACGAACGCCCCGCGCACCCCGGACACCCACACCGGCCCCAGCCGCGGTCCCGGTCAGACCGGTCCCGGTGGACGGCCGAACCAGCCGCATCAGCCGCAGCCGGTCGCTCGTGGCAACGACTTCGGCCCCGGCACCCAGCCGCACACCGGCTCACCGAGCACGCACGGCCCGGGCAACCGGCCCGGCGGCACCGGTCCCGGCAACACCGGTCCGGGCGGCCGCGGTCCCGATGGTCACTCCGGGCCGCCGCGTTCGCCGGACGGTCACGGCCCCGACGGGCACGGACCGCGCCAGGACCCGAACGGGCACCCCGACAACACGCCGCACGACCGCGGCCCCGACGGCGAGCCCGATCGTCCACTGACGCCGGACGAGGTCAACCGACGGCATTCGGAAAGCACCCCAGCGGGTAGCTCGTACCACCGCGGCGACTCGGACATGGGCGACCTGCCGCACCGGGTCCAGCCGGATCCGGACGGCCGCTACACCGTCGACGTGCACGTCACGCCGGACGGGCACGCCCGGATCGGCAACCGCACCTACACCCCGGAAGAGTTCGCGGACATCCTGCGGCGCAACGGGGATTACGACGGCCGCCCGATCCGCCTGATCGGCTGCGACGCCGGCTCGAACGACTTCGCGCGCCGTCTGTCGCGGGAACTCGACACCGAGGTGATGGCGCCGAGCAAGCCGGCGTGGACCGACTCGAACGGGCGCGTCTTCTCGTCCGACTACGAGATCGGCCCCGACGGCCGCCCTCGGCCCAAGATCCCGCCGAACGGCGAATGGGACGTCCACAGCCCCGACGGCACCGCCCACCGGGCGAGCGACGACGGCTTCACCCCGGACACCTCGCACGCCGACAAGCAGGACGTGGACGCCGACAGCGCCCGCAGCCGCGGCGACGGCGACGAACCGCCGGACGCGGACGACAACTCGACGCCGAGCAGTGACCACCCGAACCGGAACCCCGAATCCCGTCAGCAGGAACAAGATCTGCTCGACGAGGACCGGCAGCGGCAACGCCGCCAGAACCCGCAGCGGATTACGGATTTCACGCCGGAGTCCCTCGGTGAGCCGGTCCGGGTGCGGCCGGACAACCCGGAGCCGGGCGCACCGAGGGCTCCCCGGCCGGACGAGCCCTTCCCCGGGAACCAGCGGCTCGACAACAACCGCAGCTACGAGGTCCGCGACAGTGACGGCAATCTGCGCGGGACGTACCACACCGACGGCACCGGCCAGGTCACGCATATCGACACAAGCCAGCCGAACGTCCCGCATCGGATGTCCGACGGTTCGCCGAACCCGGATTACCGGGCGAACCCGGACCTGCTGCACCCTCGAGCGAACACGACCTACCGGGTCGAGATCGACGGCGAACATCAGGTGTTCCGCACCGGGCCCGACAGGCTCCCCGAGCCGGCCGTCCGCTTCCACCGGCCCGACTTCCCGGACGACAGGCACGTCGACATCGGACCGGGCCACCGGGACGCGCCGACCCCGCCGAGGCCCGGTCAGCCGTTCGTCGCCCGTACGGATCTGCAGGAGAACACCGCGTACCGGGTGCACGACAGCAACGGTGATTACCGGGGCACGTACTACACCGACGGCAACGGCCGGGTCCGCTGGGCCGAGGTCGAATCCGGCCGGATCGCGCGGACCAACCCCGATCTCGCCAACATGCCGCGCGCCGACATCGGGGAGGTCCGGCTCGTCCAGCGGATCGACCCGGACGCCGATGTTCCGCCCAATGTGCGCAACCCGGACGATTTCGCGGGTTCGACGACGCGCACCGTCCCCATCGGGCGGAACGAATCCTTCTTCGACAGCCACACGCCACCGCTCGAAGCGAATTCGCGGTACGTCGTCGAGAGCGACTACAAGGACGGCGACAAGACGGTCACGAGGCAGCGCTCGGTCTACTGGACCGACGAACACGGGAACATCCGGCTCGCCGAGACCTATCAGCCCCACCACCCGGACCTGAACTACCCGAAGCCGAACATGGTCTACAACGTCGACGGCGGACGGTTCGTGTACGAGACGGGCCCCGAGGTCGGTAACCGGCACGGCACGCGGTCCTACGACACCGACACGGTCGCGCACACGAGCAACGACCTGCAGCGTGCGGACAGCCACGAGATCGACCGGCGTGACGATTCCTCACAGAAGCGCGGCGGCGGCGTCGAAGGCAAGGAACCGGAACTGGACGCCGACGGCAACCCGACCGGCCGCAACATCAACAAGTACGACGGCGGGCACATCGCGGGCAACCAGTTCCGTGGTCCCGGTGAACTGCTCAACATGCTCGGTCAATGGCGGGCGCAGAACCAGGGTCTGCACTCCGCCGGTGACGCGCATTGGTACGCCTTCGAAAGCGACCTGTCCGACTTCCTCGATCCGTCCAAGCACACGGACGGGCTCAAGCGGAGCATCGAACAGGTCGACACCTACGCGCTGCGTGCCGACGGCGACCGGGCACCGCACACCTTGCAGGTGCGGTGGGTGGAGAATGTGACCGACGCGGACGGAAACGTCGTCCGCACCGTGCGCATTCGGAGTTTCCCGAATGTGCCACCTAGCGCAGGGGGCGGTACCTGATGGCCATCGACGCCACGCAACGGCAGGAGCTGACGAACGACGTGGGCATCGCCCTCCTCGACGCGGCCCCCGAGGGCTGGCGGCGCATCGACCTGATGTGCCTCGCCAACATCGACGTGCACGACCTTTCCTTGACGGTGCTACTCGAAGACGGTTCCAACCCGGCCGTGCTCATTCCCGACGAGGTGCGCCAGAGTCTGGTCCGGTTGCGCGAACGGATGTACGAACCGGACCGGGGCACGTGGTTCTCCGCGCGGGTGATCATCGATCCGCCCGGGTCGATCTACGTCAAGTACAACTACGACTGGGATCCCTTGTGGAATCCGTCGATCGCGATCGAAGGCTGGGCACGTGACCTCGAAGCGTTCCCGCGCGACGAGGCGCATATCCCGGACTGGCTCAAGACGAAGCTGGCAGAAGCCGAAAGCGCGGAGGAAGGCCGATGACCGCCGCACGAGAGCCGTTCGGAGCCGCGGATCAGGACCGGATCTGGGGACTCGTTTCGAACCTGGTGGCCAATTTCTGCCCGGTGGACTGGTCTCAGGTGATGATCACCTATCGAGCCATCGGCGACTATTCCGAACTGTCGGTCATGGTCCGCCGGGCCACCGACGGCGGACTGAACCTGTGGACGCCACGGCCTGAACTCGCCGGGTTGCTCGCCGAACTCCGCGCCGGGATGTACCGGCCGGGGCGAGGAACGTGGAACGAGACCACCGCGCACGTGTACCTCGATTCGCGGATCGAGTCGAACTACGGCTGGGACCAGGAGCCGACCTGGGACGGTGAACCGCCCACGTCGGCGTATGTGCGAGAGCTCGCCGACTTCCCCCGCGACGCCGGGATGGTGCCGGACTGGCTGGCGGACAGGGCGGGCAGAGCCGCCCTCGCGACGCTCACCGGGGACTCGGACGCGGACATCGCGGCCAAGGAAGCGCTGGCCGCGGCGGCACAGGGCGCGGTCGAGCTGGACCTGGACACGAGCCGCTACCGGATCGGCGAGATCGCGGACGGGGCGTGGTGCCTCGTACCCGAAAATGGCCGCTGGGCTGTGTTCTGGGCACAAGGAGAAGAGCGCCTCGCGCGGGCCGACTTCGCGACCGCGTGGGAGGCCGCCCGGTACTTCACCGGACATCTGTACCTGAACCGGTCCGCCTTCCGCGACGAACTGCCGCCGGACGCCAAGCGTCCGACCTCGGCCTGGCCGATCCAGCCGATGAGCGATGACGGCGGCCTGTCGTTGTACGAAGGAAAGCGCCTGGTGACGTTGCCGCCGGGGACGGAGATGGACCGTTACGGCGACCCGGCAGGCAACACCCTGTTCGCCGCCCGCACCGAATTCACCCATCGGTCGCACAAAGCCGAGCGGGCACAACGCGAGTACCACCTCTACCGGCTGGTGCGGCCGGTGCGCGCGATCACCGGTACGGCCGTGGCCTGGTACGAGCAGGCAGGCGGCGGTACCGCGTACGTCCTCGCCCGGTCGGTCGCGGACCTGCTCGCCGATGGCTCCCTCGTGGAGATCCCGCAGGCGACGACGCAGCCCCCGCCACCGCGGACCGGAGGGGAGCATCGATGACCATGCCACCCGGGCCGCTCGGCCCGGAACAGCAACAGCAGATCATCACCCAGATCGGCAACGGTCTCGCGTCGATGGCCCCACCCGGCTGGCGACGCCTGCGAACCGAGCACCGGGCCGCGGGCAGGCACCTCGAGACCGACGTCCTCATCACCGGGCCGGACGGGACGACGCATTCGGTCGCGCCACCGCCGGAACTGGTCCAGCTCCTCGGCACGCTGAGGGCCGGCATGTACCAGCCTGGCCAGGGCACATGGCTGGGGGCGACGCTGACGTTCGACCCTGTTCAAGGCGTTGCCGCCGACTTCACGCTCGACCAGGAGCCCGCCTGGCGGCGTCCCCCGCCGCCGATCGGCTTCCAGGACGAACTGCGTTTCTTCCCCCGCGCCGAAGAGAACATCCCGCCGTGGCTGCGGCAGCGGGCGGGTCTCGAGCCGGCGCCGGTGGCCACCCCGCCAGCGGAAGCGCCGGAATCCTTGAAATCACCCCGGGTCTACGACGGTCTCGACGAGTCCGGACGCCCGGTGGTGAACCGTGAGCCGCTTTCCCCGGCCGAGCGGGAACGCGTGCTGGCGTATCTCGACGCCGCGCCGGTCGTGCTGGCGTCGCGGAGCTACGACGCCGACGCCTTCGATCCCGATAGGGAACCGTTGGTGCCGTTGAACTTCCGCACGGACGGCCGGTGGTACTGGCCGGGTGCGGTCGCCTACTACCTGCGTGAGCACGACGTGGCGCCCGACCCCGAACTGCTCGGCCACATCCGGGCGTTGCGCTTCATCCTGCCCGAGGTCGGAGAGCCGGAACGCGAACTCGCGGTCGCCGCGATCACCGGCCAACCGTCCACTTAGGACCGGGAAATTTCGCGGCCGGATGATGCCACCTGACGGATACGTCACGTGACAAGTTCACGGTCCGGGTACTCTTGACGACGGCGGCGAAGGCGACCAGGGAGCGCACATGGCACGGGGGAACATCGGCAGGGTCCGGGCGACCCGCTCCGCCGGGATGCTCCCGGTCGTGCTGGCACTCACCTCGGCCGCCCTGCTGACCGGCGCCGCCGTCTACACGGTCGACCGCGCCGGCTGCGTGGACCCGGGTCAGTACATCCGGCACGACAACCACATCGAACTCGTCGGCGGCTGCGTCGACGGCTCGGAGCTGCCCGCCGTGCCGAAGGGGACTTCGCACGAAGCGGACGCGAAGAGCGGCGTCACGCCCAGCAACTACCGCCCATAACCGGGCGATTCCTCCCACCACACCGCGCTGACCAGCGCGAACAGAGCAAGGGACCTTTGCTCCCACTTGCTTAGCTTGGCTAAGCGAGCGGTAGCAAAGGTCCCTTGCTTCCACGCACAGCGGACCCCGGCCACGTCAGGTGACTGTGTGGGTTTTGGGTCATCCAGCGCACCAAAATCCACACGGTCGGTCAGCGTCGCTACGCGAGGTGAAGGGTGCGCGGAAATAGGGACACTCAACGTCTCCATTTCCCACACCCTCCTGCCCTCCGGGGAGAGTGGCAGCAAAGGTCCCTTGCTCACTTGCTGGGCTCAGCGGCGGTCAGCCCAGGGCCTTGGCCAGATCGGCGACCAGGTCGCTGCCGTCCTCGATGCCGACCGACAGCCGCAGCAGGTTGTCCGGCACCTCCAAGGTGGACCCGGCCGTGCTCGCGTGGGTCATCCGGCCCGGGTGCTCGATGAGCGACTCGATCCCGCCCAGCGACTCGGCGAGGATGAACAGCTTCGTCTTCGACGCGACTTCGAGAGCGGCCTGCTCGCCGTCGATGTGGGTGAACGAGATCATCCCGCCGAAGCGCCGCATCTGCTTCGAGGCGACCTCGTGGCCCGGGTGCTCCGGCAGGCCCGGGTAGTAGACACGCTCGACCTTCGGGTGCTTCAGCAGCATCCGGGCGATCAATTCGGCGTTGTCACTGTGCCGCTCCATCCGCAGCGCGAGCGTCTTGATCCCGCGCAGGGTCAGCCACGCGTCGAACGGGCCCGGCACCGCACCCGCCGAGTTGCGCAAGAAGAACAACTGCTCGCGCAGCTCGTCCTCGTTCGTCAGGATCGCACCGCCGACGACGTCGGAATGCCCGCCGAGGTACTTGGTCGTCGAGTGCAGGACGACGTCGGCACCCAGCGAAAGCGGGTTCTGCAGGTACGGGGTGGCGAAGGTGTTGTCGACGACCAGGCGCGCACCGGCGCCGTGCGCGACCTCGGCCAGCGCGGCGATGTCGGCGATCCCCAGCATGGGGTTCGTCGGCGACTCGCACCAGACCAGCTTCGTCTCCGGCCGGATCGCCGCGCGGACCTCGTCGATGTTCCCCAGGTCGGCGACCGTGTGCTCGACGCCCCACAGGCTGAGCACCTTGTCGATCAGCCGGAACGTGCCACCGTACGCGTCGTTGCCGAGCACGAGGTGGTCGCCTGGCCGCAGGGTCGCCCGCAGCAGGACGTCACTGGCCGCCATCCCCGACGCGTACGCCAGACCGTGCCGCGCGCCTTCGAGCGCCGCCAGCGCGACCTCCAGCGCGGTGCGCGTGGGGTTCGCGGTACGGGAGTACTCGTAGTCGCCTTCGCGCGTGCCGCCGACGCCGTCCTGCGCGTAGGTCGAGGTCTGATAGATCGGCACGATGACCGCGCCGGTCCGGGGATCAGGGGTCTGCCCGGCGTGGATCGCGCGCGTCTCGAAGCCCAGCAGAGAGTAATCGTCGGCCATACGGTCAAGGGTACGACCACCCAGGCGGGATCCCATCGTCTGGGATCGAACTCACCACTGCCCTGGCGGCTGTCCCTGCTGCTGGGCACCGGCAGCAGGCGGGTACCCGGGCTGCTGCGGGTATCCGAAGTTCGGCGGCTGCGTGCCCGTGTTCTTGGCGGCCAGCCAGCGCCCCGTCGGCGGGATCAGCGCCAGCACGAGGGTCGCGATCGCCGGGATCAGGACCACGAAGAGCAGCCAGCCGAAGCCGAAGTGCAGCATCACCCCGCCGTACGAGAAGTGGAAATGCGAGCCGATCGCCCGGAGCAGGAAGGTCAGCGCCACGAATCCGATCGCCCCCGCGGCTCCGATCACGGTGAGCACCCGTCCGGCGCGTTTGCGCACGAGCAGCAGGATCCCGCCGCCCAGGAGCAGTGCGGCGCTGACGAGGTCCAGCACCGCCCCGATCACGAGGAACGAAATGACGTACTGCGAGAGCTCGATGACGTGGGACACGACCCCTGCGAGGAACCAGAGCCCGCCGAGGACCGCCAAGATCCCGGCGATGATCCCGGTCGCCCCGCTCGGTTGCCGCCCCATGCCGGGCGGCGGATAGGCACCGGGTGCCGGGTAGCCGCCCTGCGGCGGGTATTGCTGGAAAGTCATTTCTCCCCCTGTTTCCTCCGAGGCTCCGGCTACCAGCCAGGAAGCCGATCCTGTTTCGACGGCTCTTCGTCGTCACGCCGCCGCCCCTCCAGCCAGTCCGAGGTCGGCTTGATCACCGACAGCGCCAGCGCGGCGAAGGTCATGACGAACAGGACGAACGCGACGACCTCACCCGTCACCAGCGGCTCTCCGTCCACTTCGGCGAAGAAGTAGGCGCGGACCGCGCCGTTCGCGAGCAACGTCGCCACCATCGCGAGCGCCGTCCCTGCGACGACGAGGGTGCGGCCGAGTGTCCTGCGCAGCAGCAACAGGACGCCGCCCACGAACAGGGTCGCCGTCAGCATCCCGTTCCACGCCGTTCCGACGAAGTACCGGGAAGCCGGCTCGAGAAAGGCGAGCTGCCCGACGAAGGTGCCCGCCTCGGACAAGTACCGCATACCGCACAGGATGGCGAGGACGGCCGCGCCGATCGCGGTCCCCGAAGACTGGTTCTGCCCCATCGAACTCTCCCCCAAGCCGAGCCGGACGGCTCAGGATCTCACCATCCGCCCTGCTGGGGGAACCGGTTCTGCGGCCGGTACGGCTGCAGCGGCGCGGGCCGCCAGCGCAGGTACCTGAAAGTCGGCGGGAGAACCGCAAGCAGGAGCGCGAGCAGTCCGAACACGACCATGGCCAGGCGGAGGACACCGTCGAAGGTCGCGAACCGGAGCAGGATGTCGAGGTGGATCCGGTACGGCACGCGGAAGGCGATCGGTTCCAGCACGACGGCCACGATGGCGAGCAGCGAACCGAGGATCAGCAGGATGGCGCCGATCAACGACCGGAAGAACGTCGTCAACGCGCCCATCAGCAGGAACAGTGCGGCGACCAGGTACAGCACCAGCTCGACGAGCGCGAAGCCCGGCAGGTTCGAGAGGCTGAACCCCGACGGGAGCTCGATGAAGTAGCGGATCGGGATGAAGCCCGACGCGAGAGCCCCGACGAGACCCAGCACCGCGGCGATGATCGCCGTCGCCCCGGAGGGCCGGGCCTGCGGAGCGGGATATCCGAAGGCCGGCGGTCCGGGCTGCTGGGCGGGATATCCGTACGGTCCGGTCACGTCGCTCCCGTCGGCCAAAGTGTGGGTTGACGGCGCTCACCCTAGCCCGCGGGACCTGGCCGCGGCAGGCGAATCCGGATACCCCGGCGAAAACGGGAACACCCCCGGCCGCTGGCCGGGGGTGTTCCGATGAAACCGTTCAGTGGCGGGAAATCACCACTGCTGCGGGGGCTGACCGGGCTGCTGGCCCGGCTGGCCGAAACCGCCGCTGGGCGGCCCCTGCTGACCGGGCTGCTGCCCGAAACCACCGGGCTGCTGCGGAGCCTGGCCGAAGCCGCCCTGCTGCTGGCCCGGCTGGGCGAACCCGCCGCTGGGCGGCCCCTGCTGGCCGGGCTGCTGCCCGAAACCACCGGGCTGCCCCTGCTGCGGGAAACCACCCGAGGACGGACCAGGCTGACCGGGCTGGCCGAAGCCACCCTGCGGCTGCCCGCCGTACTGACCGGGCTGGCCCGGCTGCCCGGGCTGGCCGAAGCCGCCCTGCGGCGGACCGCCGAAACCGCCGGGCTGGCCACTCTGCGGGGCACCCAGCACCGAACCGCCGCCACCGAGACCCACGAACTGCGCGGTCGCCGGGATCAGGCCCAGCACACCGACGATCAGGATCACGATGCCGAGGAGCAGGTGCAGCAGGCCACCGCCGATACCGGCGCCTTCCCTGGCGGAAGGCGGCAGCTTGTCCAGGAAGTCCGACGACGGGGTCGAGCCGACGAGCAGGAGGACACCGAACAGCACCAGGAGCGCGCCACCGGCGGCGACGACGATCGGCGCGAGCTTCTTCACGGTGCCCGGGAGCTTGCCCGCGAGGGCGAGCCCGACACCACCGGCGACCGAAACGAGCGATCCGACCAGAAGCATGATCACGTAGAACCAGGTGGCTCCCGGCCCGGCCACGCCAGCCTCGTCGAGGAACTTGTCGATCTGTTCCTGGTTCGGGGCGCTGTCGAAGACCTTCGAGTAATCGCTCGCGTCACCGAAGTAGACGAACGACACGATCAAGGCGATCAGGCCGAGCAAGGCCACGACGCCGCCGGCGATGAACCCGAACATCGGGTTCCCGCCGCCACCGCCCGCGGCTGCGGGGCTGTAGCCCTGCGGCGGCCCGCCGAAACCGGGCTGCTGGCCGAAGCCGCCCTGCGGCGGTCCGCCGAAGCCCTGCTGCGGCTGGCCGAAACCAGGCTGCTGCTGGCCCTGCGAGGGGTCGAAACCGCCCTGCTGCTGGCCGCCGCCGAAGCCCTGCTGCTGACCGAAGCCGCCACCCTGGGCACCGTAGGCACCGGCGGACGGGTTGTCGGCCGCGCTCGGCGGCGGGGCGTACGGGATGGCGGGCGGCTGCGAACCCGGCGGCACGAGCTGGGTGGACTCGGCGGTGGGGCTTTCCCCACCGCCGCTCACCGGCTGCACGACCTGGGTCGCGTTGGCGTCGCCGGAACCCTGCTGGACCGGCTGCACGACCTGGGTGGGCTCCGGCGTGTCGCCGAACCCGCCGCCCTGGGGCTGCTGTTCATAGGAGGGCTGCTGCCCGTACTGCGGTTGCCCGTAGTCGGGCTGGGCCGGCTGGCCGGGCTGGACCACCTGGGTCGGTTCCGGGGAACCGAACGGGTTGTCTTGCTGCGGCTGGGGGCCACTCGGGGGTCCCTGCGGTGGCTGGGCGCCACCCCAAGGCTGATTCGGTGGCTGCGGAGCACTCATTTGGGTCTTGAACCCCCTTGACGAGGACATAAAAGTTCAACTCACCGGACACGCTATCGGATAGCCGGTCGGGCCGCTCGTAACGCCCCGGCCCGACCATCCGATGAAATGCCTCTTTACCGTCCCGCGAGAAACGCGAGCAGGTCGTGCCGGGTGACGACACCCGCCGGCTTGCCGTCGACCAGCACCAGCGCGCCGTCCGCGCCCGAGAGCGCGTTCATCGCCACACTCACCTGCTCACCGGCGCCGATGGTCGGCAGCGGCGGCGACATGTGCTGCTCGAGCCGGTCGGCCAGCTGGGCCTTGCCGGTGAAGAGCGCCTCGAGAAGGTCGCGTTCGTTGACCGCGCCGACGACTTCGGCCGCCATGACCGGCGGCTCCGCGCTGACCACGGGCATCTGGCTGACGCCGAACTCGGAAAGGATCGCCACCGCTTCGGCGACGGTCTCGTTCGGGTGACTGTGCACCAGGCTGGGCAGCGAGCCGCTCTTCTTCGTCAGGACGTCGCCGACGGTCCTGCCGCTGGAGTCCGGCGGCAGGAAGCCGTAGGAGGACATCCAGCTGTCGTTGAACACCTTGGTGAGGTAGCCGCGGCCGCCGTCGGGCAGGAGCACGACGACGACGTCGTCCGGGCCGAGGCCCTCGGCGAGTTTGAGCGCGGCCGCGACGGCCATGCCGCACGAACCGCCGACGAGCAGCCCCTCTTCGAGCGCGAGGCGGCGGGTGATGTCGAACGAGTCCGCGTCCGACACCGCGATGATCCGGTCGGCGATGTTCCGGTCGTAGGTGTCCGGCCAGAAGTCCTCGCCGACGCCTTCGACCAGGTACGGCCGCCCGGTCCCGCCGGAGTACACCGAACCTTCGGGGTCCGCGCCGATGACCTGGACGCGGCCGTCGCTGACCTCCTTGAGGTACTTGCCGGTGCCCGAGATCGTCCCGCCGGTGCCGACGCCCGCGACGAAGTGCGTGATCTTGCCCTCGGTCTGGCGCCAGAGTTCCGGGCCGGTCGAGTGGTAGTGGCTGGCGGGATTCTCCGGGTTGGCGTACTGGTTCGGCTTCCAGGCGCCCTCGATCTCACGCACGAGGCGGTCGGAGACGTTGTAGTAGGAGTCCGGGTGCTCCGGCGCGACCGCGGTCGGGCAGACCACGACGCGGGCGCCGTAGGCCTTGAGCACGTTGCGCTTGTCCTCGCTGACCTTGTCCGGGCAGACGAACACGCACTTGTACCCCTTGCGCTGCGCCACCATGGCCAGCCCGACGCCGGTGTTGCCGGACGTCGGCTCGACGATGGTGCCGCCGGGCTTCAGCTCGCCGGAACGCTCCGCGGCTTCGATCATCCGCAGCGCGATGCGGTCCTTGACGCTGCCGCCGGGGTTGACGTACTCGACCTTGGCCAGGATGAGCGGCTGGAGCCCCTCGGCCAGTGCGTTCAGCTTGACCAGAGGGGTGTTGCCCACGAGGTCCACGATGTGCTCGACGTATTCCACTCCCACAGCCTAAACGCCGCAGGTCGCGATGTGCCCACTCAACTCCGGAGGAGGATGCCCCGCCGGAAAAGAGTGGCATGGATCGCGTTCGCCTTTGACCCGCACCTCCCTCCGGTGGAGGATGCGAGGTGAGCAACCGCTTAGCGCGTCTGGATCGAAAACAAGGGAGTGTCGTTCCATGCCCGAAGCCGTCATCGTCTCCACCGCCCGATCCCCGATCGGCCGCGCCGGCAAGGGATCGCTGGTGAGCATCCGCCCGGACGACCTCGCCGCGCAGATGGTCCGCGCCGCGCTCGACAAGGTCCCCGAACTCGACCCGACCCAGATCGAAGACCTCATGCTGGGCTGTGGCCTCCCCGGCGGCGAGCAGGGCTTCAACATGGGCCGCGCGGTCGCCGTCGAACTCGGCTACGACCACCTGCCCGGCTGCACGATCACGCGGTACTGCTCCTCCAGCCTTCAGACCACCCGCATGGCGCTGCACGCGATCAAGGCGGGCGAGGGCGACGTGTTCATCTCCGCCGGCGTCGAAACCGTGTCGCGCTTCGCCAACGGAAGCTCCGACTCCTGGCCGAACACGCACAACCCGCTGTTCGCCGACGCCGAAGCCCGCACCGCCCAGGTCGCGGCCGAAGGCGCCGACAGCTGGACCGACCCGCGTGAGAACGGCGCCCTGCCCGACGTCTACATCGCGATGGGCCAGACCGCCGAGAACCTGGCGCGGCTGAAGAACGTGTCGCGTGAGGAGATGGACGAGTTCGGCGTCCGCTCGCAGAACCTCGCCGAGAAGGCCATCGCGGACGGCTTCTGGGCGAAGGACATCACCCCGGTCACCCTGCCGGACGGCACCGTGGTCTCGAAGGACGACGGCCCGCGCGCGGGCGTCACCCTCGAAGGCGTCTCCGGCCTCAAGCCGGTGTTCCGCCCTGACGGCCGCATCACCGCCGGCAACTGCTGCCCGCTCAACGACGGCGCCGCCGCGGTGATCGTCATGTCCGACACCAAGGCTCGCGAACTGGGGCTGACGCCGCTCGCCCGCGTCGTCTCCACCGGCGTGTCCGGGCTCTCGCCGGAGATCATGGGCTACGGCCCGGTCGAGGCGTCCAAGCAGGCGCTCGCGCGCGCCGGGATGTCGATCGGCGACATCGATCTCGTCGAGATCAACGAAGCGTTCGCCGCACAGGTCATCCCGTCCTACAAGGACCTCGGGATCGACCTCGACAAGCTGAACGTCAACGGCGGCGCGATCGCCGTCGGCCACCCGTTCGGCATGACCGGCGCGCGGATCACCTCGACGCTGATCAACTCGCTCCAGCACCACGACAAGCAGTTCGGCCTCGAGACGATGTGCGTCGGCGGCGGCCAGGGCATGGCGATGGTCCTGGAGCGTCTCTCCTGACCCGCTGACCTGCGGAAAGAGAGCAAGGGACCTTTGCTCTCGCTTGTCTCGACGTTGAGAGAAGCGAGAGCAAAGGTCCCTTGCTCCCTTTCTGGCCTAGTGGGTCATGATCGGCGGGGCCGCGGCGACCTCGCCGTCCGCGCCCGCCGGCGGCGCGGGCTTGGTCTTCGGCAGGAACGCCGCCGGGATCAGGCACAGCGCGAGCAGGATCATCGACCACAGGAACGTCGTCGAGAACGCGTCCGCGGTCAGCCCCGAAGCCGCTTCGCGCGTCGCCGGGTTCATCACCGCGGCCGTCGCGGCCAGCTGCCCCTGCGCCGTCGGCACGCCGAACTTCCCGGCGAGCAGCGCCGCCAGGATGATCGACAGCACCGCCGAACCGATCGCCCCGGCGGTCTGCTGCAGGATGTTCGTCGCCGTCGAAGCCTTCGCCATGTCCTCCGACTTGAGCGTCTGCAACGCCGCCGAGGTGATCGGCATCATCGTCGCGCCCATGCCGAGCCCCATCACGAACAGCGCCGAAAGCAGCAGCCAGTACGGCGTCACCGCGGTGATCTGGGTGAAGGCGATCAGACCGGCGAGCATCAGCACGAGACCGGGCAGCACGATCTTCCGCGCGCCGATCTTGTCCGCGAGCCTGCCCGCGATCGGCATGGTCAGCATCGCGCCGACACCCTGCGGGGCGAGCAGCAGACCGGCGTTCATCGCCGATTCGCCGCGCGCCAGCACGAAATACGTCGGCAGGAGCAGCATCGCGCCGAAGAACGCGACGCAGAAGAACGTCATCGTCACCATGGCGACGGAGAACGACGGGTTCTTGAACAGTTTCAGATCGAGCAGCGGGTTCGTCACCCGGTTCGCCCGCATCACGAACGCCACCAGCAACGCGATCCCGGCCAGCGCGGGCAGCCACACGTCCACCGCGCCGACACCGCCCGCCGCCGGGATGTTCGAAACACCGAAGATCAGCGCCGCCAGGCCGGGCGAGACCATCAGCATGCCGAGGAAGTCGAAGCGCTCGCTGGGCTCCGGCCGGTCCTTCGGCAGCAGACGCCACGCCATGGCCATGGTGATCAGGCCGATCGGCACGTTGATGTAGAAGATCCAGCGCCAGCTCACCGCGTCGACCAGCCAGCCCCCGAGGATCGGGCCGCCGATCGGGCCGAGCAGCATCGGCACCCCGAGCACGCCCATCACGCGGCCGATCCGGTGCGGTCCGGCCGCCCTGGTCAGGATCGTCATACCGGCGGGCATCAGCATGCCGCCGCCGAAACCCTGCAGGACCCGGAAGACGATCAGCGATTCGACGTCCCAGGCCATGCCGGCGAGCATCGACCCGATCAGGAACAGCCCGATCGCGGTCATGTAGAGCCGTTTGGTGCCGAACCGGTCCGAAGCCCAGCCGGTGATCGGGATGACCGTCGCCAGCGCGAGCATGTAGCCGGTCGCGATCCACTGGATGGTGTCGAACGAGGTCTGGAACTCGATGGTCAGTTTCTGGAGCGCGACGTTGACGACCGTCGTGTCGAGGATCGCCATGATCGCGCCGAGGATGACGACGCCGGCGATCTTGAGCACGCCGGCGTCGAGTTTGTCGCCGCCCGGTGCGGCCGGGCTTTGCGTTGACATGAAAAATCCGTCCCTGATGTTCAGTGTCCCCCGGGACGCGACAACCCCCGCGGTCGCGACTACGGAATCGACGCCCGGCCTCGCGCCGGGCTCCCCAAACGAGCTTGTGCATTAATGCGCAAGCTCAGTACGTAGCCGAGGGTAGCCGAACGCAGGTTTTACCTGCCAACTTTTTCCCCGTATACGGGCCAAAAGGGCAGCCCCGAATACGTGGTGTCACGAAGAGTGATCAGCAGACGCTGTCCGTGGGAGCCGGGTTGCCGAGCCCGAACAGCGGCCGCAGCTTCAGCCCGATCCAGGTGCCGCCGAGCGCGAAGACGCCCCACAGCCAGCCGTGCAGGCTGCCGACCGAGATGCCGCCGAGGTAGGCGCCGATGTTACAGCCGCCCGCCATCCGCGCGCCGACGCCCATCAGGATCCCGCCGAGTACGGCGGCGACGGCGGTCCGCCACGGGATCGAGCTGTGGATCTTCCACGCGCCCGCCGCCGCGGCCGCGACCCCCGCGCCGATCATGATGCCGATGTCGGTGAGGCTGTTCTTGTCCTTCCAGATCGGCCCCGCCAGCGACGCCGCGTTCGCCTTGATCCGCCAGAACTCCCAGGTCTCGGGGTGCAGGCCGAACACCTGCAGGATCTTGGCGCCCCACAGGCTGAACGCGCTCGTGACGCCCCAGATCCCGCCGGAGACCAGGAAGACCGCGCCCGCCAGCACCCCGAGCACGACGGCGCCGACGAGGATCGGCCAGGAGCCGCGGTAGATCCGGGCGAGACCGCGCGCGGTCGGCACGACGTCGACCGGCGGCGGGTTGCGGCGTTTCTGCACGAACCGGGTCCCCAGCACGATCGCGGCGAGGACGGCGACGGTGATCGCCCACGAACCGAACCAGCCGACATGGTCGGCGAGCAGGACGCCCTTGACCTCGGGCCAGCCCGACAGCAGCGGATACGCCCAGGTGTAGAGGACGGATCCGGTGATGAAGCCGCCGAGGGTCAGCACGATCGTCGACTGCCCGGACCCGACCGCGAACAGCGTTCCCGACGCGCACGCGCCACCCAGTTGCATGCCGATGGCGAAGATCGTCGCGCCGACGAACAGCGCGAGCCCCAGCCCGCCCGCGGTCGGATTCGGCGTACTGCCGAAGAGCCCGGATCCGGTGCCCACGATCAGCGCGATCACCGTCGCCGCCGTGCCGAGCAGCAGCGTGTGCGCACGAAGGCCTTGGCCGTTCCCGACCGCGATCAGCTGACGCCAGGCCGAGGTGAACCCGAAGCGGGAATGGAAGAGCGCGAGGCCGAGCAACAGGCCGAGGATGAGCAGGACACCGAACTTCGCCCCGTGGGCGGCCCAGACGTACCAGGCCAGTCCGACCGCGAGGGCGCTCGCGACCGCCAGCGGTACGACCTTGACCGGCTCCTCCGGTTGCGGGACCGGGGCGGCGCAGGACGTCGGGAAGTCGAGGAGTTTCTTCTCACCGGCTCGGGTTTCGGTCGTCGCCACCAGGACTCCAGGTCGATCGGCGGGGTTGGGGACGAGCAACGTTAGGACCGGTGGCGGCCCGGTCGCAGCCCGTCCCACTCTGTGCGACGAACGGCGGCGGGCGCGGGGCCGGATGGCGGAGGCGGTAGCAAAGGTCCCTTGCTACTTGGTGCTCTTCACGCAGACCGTCGACGGCGGCGTCGAGTAGCTCTTGAGGTGGGTCGCGTCCGTGTCGTCACAGGTCGCCACACTGTCGACCACCTTCAGAACCTCCGCGTCCCGCGCGGGATCCGAGCAGGGCACCTTCTGATAGGCCACGCTGTCGGCCAGGAAGTTCTCGAGACAGTCGCCCTGCTTGGCGTTGATCATCATGCAGAGCTTGTACGAGGCGAAGGTCTTGTCGACGGTGAGCTGGTCGTACTCGCCCGCGGGGCAGGCGCCGCCCGCGTCGGTCTTCGCACCGGCCTTCGCGTTGGCCTCGGCCGAGCCGCAGTCCGCCTTGACCGGATCATCGCCGATATCACCGAAAGTGGTGACCGCGTAGCAGTCCCCCACCCGGACGTCGTCGGTGTTCGAGAGGTAGCCGACGATCCACGACGACGCGCTCAGCACCACGATCGCGACCGGTACCAGGAGGCCGACCCAGAACCACTTGGAACGCTTCGGCCTGGCGGGTTCGGCACTGTGTTCGGTCATGGGGTCAGGGTATTCGCGGCAACGGAAAAGGGCGCCCCGATCGCTCGGAGCGCCCTTTCGCGAAACCGTGGGTCAGTCGTTTTGGAAGTACGACAGCAGCCGCAGGATCTCGAGGTACAGCCAGACCAGGGTGGTCATGAGACCGAAGGCGGCGAACCACGCCCACTTCGACGGCATGCCTTCGCGGATCATCCGGTCGGCCTGGTCGAAGTCGAGCAGGAAGCTGAACGCCGCGACACCGATCACCACGAGGCTGAAGATGATCGCGATCGGCCCGCCGTCACGCAGCGGGTTGAAGCCGAAGAAGCTGGTGACGAGGTTGACCAGCATCAGGATCGCGACACCGACGACGGCCCCGATGATCCACTTCGTCAGCTTCGGGGTGACCTTGACCGCGCCGGTCTTGTAGACGACCAGCATCGCGACGAAGACACCCGCGGTGCCGATGATCGCCTGCAGCGCGATACCGGGGTACAGCGCCTCGAAAAGGCCGCTGATCGCACCGAGGAAGACACCCTCGGCGGCCGAGTACGCCAGCGTGAGCGGACCGCTCGGCTTCTGCTTGAAGATGATCACGAGGGAGATCACGAGGCCGACGAGCATGCCGCCGACGAGCGCGCCGATCACGCCGCCGCTGATACCGGTGATCCGGCCCGCGGCGTCCACGGGCAGCTGGCTGATCGCCCAGATCGCGGTCAGCACACCGGTCACCAGCGCGGTGCCGAGGCTCAGCGCCGTCTTGATGACGACGTCGTCGACGGTCATCGGACGGTCGCCGGCGCCGGCGGAGGTCTGCGGAGGGCCGTAGCCGGGCACGCCGCCCTGGGGTTGGTTGAAGCCTACGTTGGGTCCGTACTGCGCCGCGCCACGCGGCAGGTTCCGGAACGCCGGGTTGCTACTGGATCGCACCTGATCCTCCTGGATCTACTGGCACCTGCATCGGGTTCAACGACCGCGGGGGCCGCCCGGTTCCCGTCGAAGTAAAGACGACTTTACTCACAATCGGCGCGACGCCCATCCCCCACACCGTATGCGGCGGAGATCACCGACCGTTCACCGATACCCCACCTGATGCCGTATTGCCAAAACCGCTGATCACCCGCCACTCTCCACGGTGCGTGTTCGGATAATCACCGAAGGCGTGTCGGGGAACCTATCGATCGTGTGGCCTGCGCCGACGTAAATGCGCCGGGGCAGAGCACGGCCAAAGGAGTCAACACACCATGGGGTGGACCACACGCCCGAGCGTGCGTTCGCGCGCCTTGACCAGCCTGATCGCGACGTGCCTGCTCGGCGCCTTGTCCGCCACCGTCGCGGTGACACCGGCCTCGGCCGCCGACAACGAAGGCATCGGCTTCGGGGTCACGCCCGGCCAGCCCTACAAGGACGTGAAGCCGAAGAAGGACTGGCTCGGTTCTTACGTCGTCAACGGCAAGCACGTGTTCTGCGTCTCCTTCCAACTGAAGGCGCCCGGCACGGAAGAGAAGTACAAGCCCGGCGACGAACTCCTCGACAAGTGGGGCGCGAAGCTCCCGGAGGACACCGCGGCCAACATCTCCTACCTGCTGCTGCGTTACGGCGGCACCCAGGACAAGGCCGAAGCGGCGGCGCTCGCGCACCTGCTGCACTCGTGGACTTCGAAACCCCGTTCCTCCAAGGACCTCGAACCGACCCTCCCGCCCGAGGAGATCGGCTACGACATCCAAGGTCACCTCGACAAGTTGAAGGTGCAGTTCCCCGAAGGCGCCACGGCCGTCGAGAAGCTGACCAAGGACGCCGAAGCCAACCGTGGCCCGTGGACCACCGCGATCACGCCGCCGAAGGAAGACCAGCACATCGGCACCGCGGGCGAGTGGACCATCAGCGTCAAGAACGCCAAGGGCAAGGGCGTCTCCGGCGTGCCCGTGCGGCTCACGCCGTCGAACGCGACCGTCGACAGCGGTGAGAGCACCAAACCCGCGTCGACCTCGAACGCCAAGGCCGAGAAGGCCACCACGGTGAAGACGGGCGAGGACGGCACCGTCACGGTCAAGGTCACGCCGACCGGCGACCAGCCGAAGCTGGCCAGCTCGCTGTCCGCCCCGGCGGACCGGCCGTACGTGCAGTTCCCCGTCAAGACCGGCGTGCAGAACGTCGTCTCGACCGGTGGCGAGAAGGAATTGAAGGCCCAGGGGGTCGCGGTCGTTTCGAAGCCGGGCAAGGTCCAGGTGACGAAGGTCGACGCGAAGACCGACAAGGGCGTGGCGGGCGCCGTGCTGCGGATCACCGCGAAGGACAAGACGGCGGCCGCGGTCGGCCACGACGGCAAACCCCTCAACGGCGCCGACGGCAAACCCGCCGTCGTCACCACCGAAGGCGAGAACGGCACCGTCACCGTGGAGAACCTGCGGACCCCACAGGAGATCTGCGTGGTCGAAGTCAGCGCGCCGCCGGGCTACACCAACGCGTTCGACCCGAAGAATCCGCCGTCCGCCTGCGGTGAGGTCAAGCCGGGTGAGACGCTGACGCTCAAGGTCGCCAACACGCCCAACGAGGTACCGCGCACCATCCCCGCCGGCGACCGGCCGGTGGCGATGATGCAGGGCACCGTCGAGAACTCGGCGTCGACCGCCGGCATCCTCGGCGTCGGCGCGCTCGCGTTGCTCGGTTCGCTCATGGTGGGTGTGGCCGCGCGGCGGTCCTCGCGACGCTAAGAGGTTCTGGGATGTCAGTACGACGCGGGTTCGCGCTGGGAGCCGTCACGGTCCTGTGCGCTGACCTCGTCGCGGCCTTGCTCATCTGGCCGCCGACGACAGTGGTGACGGGGACGGCTCAGGCCGTCTCCGTCTCGGTCGCGGGCGGCGCTCCGGCCGCTCCCGCGCAGCAGGAGGTCCCGCCTTCGCCGGACGTCGTCCCCACGACTCCGACGGCCGCCCCTCCGGCGTCGAAGGAGCCCGAAGCCCCGAAACCGCAGGGACCGGGGACGATCAGGCTGCCCGCGGGCGGTGCCGCGAAACTCGTGCGCAAGGAACTCGGGCCGGGCGCGGAGCTTCCCGTGCCGGAGAACCTCGGCGAGGTGACCTGGTGGGGTGCCGAACCGAGCGCGGCCACCGGCGCGAGCGTGTTCGCGGGCCACGTGAACTGGAAGGGCGCGACGGGTCCGTTCGCGGAGCTGTGGACCGAGCGGATCGGCGGCACGGTCACCGTGGTCGACAAGGCAGGCAAGTCCTGGCAGTACAAGGTCTCCCAGCTGATCACGCTGAAGAAGAACGAGCTGCCGCGGCGGGCGGACGAGCTGTTCGGCCAGTCCGGCCCCCATCGGATAGTCCTGGTCACCTGCGGCGGCCGCTGGGTCGGCGGGGAGACGGGCTACGCCGAAAACCGGGTCGTCATCGCCGACCCCGCTTAGTTACCCGTGAGTAACTTCACCGGTGCCGTGGTGGTCCTCGCCGTGCCGATGCAGCAGAATGCCGGGGGACGCGGGCGAGCACGGTGAAGGGTGAGGCTGATGGCGACTTTTCTGGTGACCGGGGCGACCGGACTGATCGGGCGCCAATTCACCCGGCTACTGCTCACCAGGGACGACGTCGACAAGGTCGCGCTCGTCGTCCGGGCGTCCTCACGGGACAAACTCGCCAAACTCGTGAACGCCTGGCCGCATCCGGAACGCGTCACGCTCGTCACCGGTGACCTCGGCGAGCCGCTGCTCGGCGTGTCCCAGGAGGACCGAGAGCTGCTTCGCGGTGTCGATCACGTCGTCCACCTCGCCGCCCTGTACGACCTCACCGCCGACGACGAAGCCAGCATCAAGGCCAACGTCGAGGGCACCGCGCAGGTGATCGCGCTCGCCGCCGAGCTGAACGCGGGCTGCCTGCACCACGTGTCGTCGGTCGCCGTCGCCGGTGACCACGAGGGCATGTTCACCGAGGAGATGTTCGACGTCGGCCAGCGGCTCATCACGCCGTACCACCGCACGAAGTTCGAAGCGGAGCGCCTCGTGCGCGAACAGCAGGACGTGCCGTGGCGCGTGTACCGGCCGTCGGTCGTCGTCGGGAACTCCGAGACCGGCGAAATGGACAAGATCGACGGCCCGTACTACCTGTTCCCCGCGATCAGCAGGCTCGCCGGGCTGCCCGACGTGCCGATCGTCGGCCCCGACCTCGGCGACACCAACGTCGTCCCGGTCGACTACGTCGCCGAATCGCTGAACGCCCTGATCACCACGAAGGGACTCGACGGGCGCGCGTTCCACCTGGTCAACCCGGAACCGCAACCGGTCGTCTCGGTCTACAACGCGTTCGCGAAGGCGGCGGGCGCGCCGACCATCTCCGTGCAGCTCAACGAACGCGTGTCCAAGGGCATCGTCAACCTGGTGAAGCTGAGCGAGCACATCCCCGGCTTCACGATCGCGCGGGACGCCGTGCTGGAGCGGCTCGGGATCCCGCCGGTGCTGCTGGAGACCATGGCGTTCCCGTCGGTGTTCTCGTCGGCGTCGACGCGCAAGGCGCTCATCGGTTCGGGCGTCGAGGTGCCCCGGATCGAGGACTACGCGCCCACCCTGTGGCGCTACTGGCGAGAGCACCTGGACCCGTTCCGCGCCCGCAAGCACGGCCCGCGCGGCGAACTGGACGGCCGTCGCGTGATCATCACCGGCGCGTCCTCGGGGATCGGCCGGGCGACCGCGATCAAGGTCGCCGCCGCGGGCGGGGTACCGCTGCTCGTGGCACGGCGGCAGCACGAGCTCGAAGAAGTGCGGGACGAGATCATCGCCGCGGGCGGCACGGCGTCGGTGTATCCGGCCGACCTGACCGACGAGGAATCGGTGCACAAGGCCGTCGACGCGATGCTCGCCGAACACGGCCGGATCGACATGCTCGTGAACAACGCCGGCCGCTCGATCCGGCGGTCGATCAAACTGTCGTACGACCGGTTCCACGACTACGAACGCGCGATGGCGATCAATTACTTCGGCGCGGTGCGGCTGATCCTCGCGGTGCTGCCGCATATGTCCGAGCGGAAGTTCGGGCATATCGTCAACGTCTCGTCGATCGGTGTCCAGGGAATCGCGCCGCGCTTTTCGGCGTACGCGGCGTCGAAGGCCGCTTTGGACTATTTCTCGCGGATCGCCGCGACCGAGACCCACGGCGACGGAATCACCTTCACGACCATCCACATGCCACTCGTGCGCACGCCGATGATCCGGCCGACGAAGATCTACGACGCCTTTCCGACCAAATCCCCGGATCAGGCCGCGGACATGGTGCTGAAGGCACTGAGGGAGCGTCCGAAGCACATCGGCACGCCCGCCGGGCAGGCGATCGGGCTCGCGTACACGCTCACCCCCGGACTCACGGATGCCGTGGCCTACCAAGGATTCCGGGTGTTCCCGGATTCCGCGGCCGCGGGCGGCGAAGGCGGGCTCAAGATCGGGAAGGGCGAGCAGCATCTGTCCCGTGCGGCGATGGCGCTCGCCCGGCTCAGCCGCGGCTTCCATTGGTGACACTGCGCACACGGGTGGCGGCCGTTCAGGTGAGGGATCGCAGCTGAGAGCCGACACACGTCGGTGAATCACGAAGCCTGACAACGGCGACACCGGGTACGCAGGTACCGTCGTGGCCATGGTTCCCGAGCGAGACAACGGCCTGTTGCCCCTGCGGCGCGAGTACACCCAGGCCTGGCACGGCTTCGACCGGAACGAAGTGCGCCAGTATCTGGATCATCTCGAAGCCCAGCTTCGTCGCGTGATCACCGACCGCGACGCCGCGATCGCGCAGGCGACGTCGGCCACGCGCGAACTCGAAACCGTCCGCCACGAGGTGGCGAAGCTGAACGCCAGGATCGAGGAACTGAAGAAGCCGCCGGAGCGGCTCGAAGACCTCGACGAGCGGATGCAGCGCACCGTCACGCTCGCGCAGGCGCGGGCGGAAGAGATCACGAAGCGTGCCGAGGTCGCCGCCGAGAAGCACTGGGCGTCGTCGAGCGAGGCTTCGAAGAAGCTCCGTGAGCGCTACTCGCGGCTCGTCGCCGAGCTGGACAAGCAGGCGGACGCGCTGCACTCGGAACACGAGTCCGCGCTCGCCGAGACGCGGGCCGAGGTCCAGCGGCTGACCGTCGAGGCCGCCCAGCGCCGGGAACTGCTGGACAACGAGGCCGAGCGCAAGCGCCGGAAGATCGAGCGCGAGTTCGATCAGACGATCGCGGCTCAGCGCGCAGCGCACGAGAAGCACATCGCCGACCAGCAGACGGCCAGCAAGAACCAGGCCGAGCGCCGGATCGCCGAGGCCACCGCGGAGGCGAAGCGCCGCATCGACGAGGCGACGGCCGAGGCCAAGCGACGGCTCGACGAGGCGACGACGACCGCCGCCCAGCGCACGACCGCCGCCCAGCGGAAGGTCGAGCGGCTGGCGGAGATCCGCGAGCAGGCCCGCAAGAGCCTCATGCAGGCCGACGAGGTCCTGAAGGGCAGCGAGGCGATGCTCGCGGCGCTGCCCGAGGAGTCGGTGATCCCGCACGCTTCGAAGCTCGTCGGTGGCGACAGCAAGGCCGAGGAGAAGAAGCCCGCCGAGCCGCCCGCCTCGAAGGCCGCCAAACCTTCTCCGAAGCCCGCTCCTTCGGCGCCTGCCGCCGCTGCGCCGAAGAACGGACAGAGCGAGCAGAACGGCCCGAAGGCGAACGGGCAGAAGCCGTCACCCGCCAAAACCGGCTCCTGACCAGCGCGAAGTAGCAAGGGACCTTTGCTGTCGCTCTCTTTTGGAGAGTGATAGCAAAGGTCCCTTGCTCTCTTCCGGGAGCTGTCAGGAGGCGGTGGTGCGCGGCCAGGGGTTGGCCGCTTCGAGCTGGGCGGCGAGGCCAAGGAGGAGCGCTTCCCCGCCGGGCGCGGCGACGAGCTGGACGCAGGCCGGGATACCCGAACGATGCACCCCGACCGGCACGGACATCGCCGGATAGCCCGCGAGATTCCACAGTCCTGCGAAACCCGCAACCCGCACGGACGGCAGCACGTTGGCGATCCACCGGCTTTCGTGCCAGGTGCGGGCCTTGAGCGGGAGCGTCGCGATCATGGGCGTGACCAGGACATCGTGGTCGGCGAAGAACTCTTCGGCACGCTCCAGCCAGCGCTCCCGGGTGCTCTCCTGGACGCGTTCGGCCATCAGCCGTCCGATCCGGACGTGGGTGCGTGTCCGGGGCTGGAGCGCGGCGAGATCGAACTCGGCCGCTTGTTCGGCAGGGCCCGCGACCCAGCGCGCCAGGAGGCCGCCGATCGCTCCGGCGCTGTACCGGGGAGTGCCGGGCGCGACGGTGTGCCCGGCCGCGCGGAACAGCTCCCCGGCCTGGGCGACGGCACGGCTGAACGCGCGCGGCAGCGGCGCCCTCGTCAACGGGACCTGAGTCGACAGGGCGACGCGGGACGGCTTCGGGGTGACGAGGTCCGCCAGCCCGGGCTGTTCGGCGAGGACCGCCATCAACACGGCGCCGTCGGCCACGGTGGTCGTCATCGGCCCGTGCGTGGACAGGCCGAACCAGCCGTCCTCCCCTGGCACCCGGACCACACCCTTACCCGGTTTGAGTCCGACGATCCCGCACATCGCGGACGGCAGCCGGATCGAGCCCAGCCCGTCCGTGCCGTGCGCGATGGGCACCATCCCGGCCGCGACGGCCGCGGCGCTCCCACCCGACGAACCACCGGCGGCGTAGGACGGATTGCGCGGATTGCGCGCTGTCCCGTCCGGATCGTCACTCGACGGCCAGACGCACAGCTCCGGCACCCGGGTCAGGCCGACGATCACCGCTCCTGCCGCGCGTAGGCGCCGAGCTATCTCACCGTCCTCTGTGGACAGCGTCGACGAACCCGCGCGTGAACCCCACGAGGCGTACTCACCCTCGACCGGCGCGACGTCCTTGACCGCGATCGGCACCCCGGCCAAGGGCAGGTCCGCCAGGTCCGCGCGTTCGGCGACGGCGGCGGCCTCGGCGACCGCCTCCTCGGTCCGCACCCGGCGGAACGCGCCGACCACCCCGTCCGCCGCCGCGATCCGGGCCAGCGCTTCCCGTGTCACCTGGACCGGGTCGAGTTCCTTGGCACGCACAGCCGCCGCGATTTCCACTGCCGTCTTGACCATCCCAGCACTGTAGAGGGGGCGGCGAAGATCAGCCGCGCGCCGAACAGGCGAACCCGAGAGCGAACGGAGAGCCGATGGCCGACATCGAGGCCGCGACGGAGCTGGTGCAGGCGACCGGCCAAGCAGCCGGACTGGCCTATCCCGACTGGACCTACGCCGTATCGGCCAGGGTGTACCCCGCACGCGGCGTCGGCACATGGGGCGCGGTCGCCTACCGCGGCGACGAAGGCACGGTCGTCCGCCTGTTCGGCCATCGGGAGATCAGCCGCCGCATACAGAATTCCTCGGAAGAACTCCATGACGCGCAGGAGCGGGAGTGCGCGGGAATCAAGTGCTCGGTCGCACGGGCGGGAAACTTCCGGATCGAATACTCCTACGACATCGACGAGGCGATCACATGGGCGAACCAGGTCTTCAGCGGGCTCGCCCCCGATGAGCTCGTGGAAGTTCTGCGACCGCATGACCTGTGACCGGCGGCCCGTCCGGCGGCACCGCGGCATCCAGGTCTGATCCCCGTCAGGCGTTCGGGTCCCGGCCCATCAGCCCGAGCAGCCTGTCCTGCAGGGGCGCGTCTTCGGGCACTTTCACTTCGGGACCGAAGACGACGATGCCGGGCCCGAACGCTCCCGGAATCCTCATCTGATCGGGGATCGCCTGCGCCGACGGCCACATCCGGGCGACCTCCTCCGGATCGATCGTGTCGTCCTGTCCGGTGGCCCTGGCCAGATCCCAGCCGTGGATCACCATGTCGGCGCTGACCACCTGGTCGATGTGCTGTTCCGCGGTCATCTTCCCCATCGGTGTCTCGTGTTCCGTGGCCGCGAGCACGGGATCGGCGAGGATCGCTTCGACCTCGGCCCGCGCGGCACGGAAGGCACCCAGCGGGTCGTCCAGGAGCGACGGCGCCTGCCCGAGAACACGCCCGAAGGGACGCAGCATCACGCCGTGCATGTCGACGATGTGCCCGACGACGTCTCTGGCGGTCCACTCCGCACAGGGAGACCCGCTCTCCCACTGCCCGGCTCGGACGGCGGCGATCTTGCGCTCGAAGGCGTCGGCCCGGACGCGATAACGGTCCGCGATGGTTCGTCCCATCGTGCTGTTCGTTTCCACTCGTTCGCACCTTTCCGTTCCGAAGTGCGGGGAAGTTAGATAACCTAGCGGTTTCATAACCACCTGGTAATTTATGGCGGGCTGATCGACTTGTCAAGGCACCGACACCGGCTTGACCAGAGAGAACACGATCCGGAAGGAGCTGGAGCCGCTACGCGGTCACGTCCCAAAGGGCACGCGAGCGCGTACGAAAGGGCAACTGGGGTTACCGTCGACACCGGCATGGACGACGAACGAAACGAGCCGATGAACTCCGGGCGACCGAAGACGACGAAGCGGTGGGCGGCCGTCATCCTGGGAGCCGCCACGGTCCTGGCCACCAGCGTGCAGTGCGGTACGGCGAACGACGAGGCCGGATCCGCCCAGCCCGCTGGAACCGTACCTCCGCCGCGCAGCAGTGCCCCTTCAAGCCAGCCCGCCTCCAGCAAGCCCGCGCCGTCACCGAGGGCGGAGCAGGCGCCCGTTCCAGGCTGCGAAGCCGTCATCGCCGGAATGAGCCCCCGGCAGCGGCTGGCCCAGTTGGTGGTGGTCGGCGTGAACGCCGGCGACCCGCAGGCGGCGGTGAAGCTGGTGCGCGACCAGCAGGTCGGCGGGATCTTCCTCGGCGGCAACGAGACGGCCCTGCTGCGGAACCGCGCACTGGACGAGGTCCAGCGCGCCGCGAAGGTCCCGGTTTCGGTCGCGATCGACGAGGAAGGCGGCCGTGTCCAGCGGATCGACGCCCTCGACGGCGACATGCCGAGCGCCCGGAAGATGGCTTCGACACTGACGCCGGCGCAGGTGCGGGCGAAAGCGGCCGAGCGAGGACGGCAGATGCGGGCCCGCGGTGTCACCGTCGACTACGCGCCCGACGCCGACATCACCGACCAGCCGGACCGCGACATCGTCGGCGACCGATCGTTCGGCGCGAACCCGGAGACCGCGCGCGAGTACGTCCTGGCGTTCGCGCAGGGCCTGCGGGACGCCGGGGTGCAGCCGGTGCTGAAGCACTTCCCCGGGCACGGGCACGCCGCGGGGGATTCCCACAAGGGACTGGTACGAACGCCGCCGCTGGCCTCGCTGCGCAAGGTCGACCTGGTGCCGTACCGCGACATCGGCGAGTACGGCGAGATCGGCGTCATGGTCGGGCACCTGAACGTGCCCGATCTGACCGGTGGCACCCCGTCGACCCTGTCGGCGCCGGCGTACCGGTTGCTGCGGAAGGACTACGCGTTCGACGGTCCGGTGATCACCGACGATCTCGGGGCGATGAAGGCGATCACGGCGCAGTACCCGCTCCCGACGGCCGTGCTCAAGGCCCTGCAGGCGGGAGCGGATCAAGCGTTGTGGTCGTCCGGCGGCAACGTCGGGACGGTGCTGACCACACTGGAGCAGGCGCTCGCGTCCGGCGATCTCCCGGCCGCCAGGGTCGACGAGGCCTTGACCCGCGTGCTCGCGGCGAAACGCGCCTGCGGCTGACCGGCCGAACGCCGGCGGTCCGAAAACTCAATGAACACAATGCTGACCAGGCCCGCGGCAGGAGTGACCCTGATCACCGCCCTGCCGCCCGATCAAGGAGGATCGCGTGCCTGGTCCCATGAAGTTCCTGCGCCGTCTCGCACTGACGGCCGCCACCGCTGCCGGACTGAGCCTGTTCGCCGCCCCGACGGCGTCGGCGGTGCCGTCGCCGATCGACCATCCGATACCGACGACCGGCTGTCAGCGTCCGTCCCCGGTCCCCGCCGGGACGACGACGCCGCGGACGCTGACGTCCGGCGGTCTGGTCCGCGAGTACACGGTGCACGTCCCGGCTCAGTACCGGCCGTCGCGGCCGTACCCGCTGGTGTTGTCGTTCCACGGCCACAAACGCACGTCGGAATATCAGGAGGAGCTGTCCGGATTTTCCGCCTATGACGCGATTTCCGTCTACCCGCAAGGACTTCCGGGAACAGACGGCCTCTCGGCATGGACCGGCGCGCCCTACTCGGCGGCCGCCGACGACGTGCTCTTCACCAGTGATCTGCTGAACACGCTCCAACGTGAACTGTGCGTCGACGCCCGCCGGATCTACGCGACGGGCAAGTCGAACGGCGGCGGGTTCGTCGGCGTCCTCGCCTGCCGGATGCCGGGCCGGATCGCGGCGTTCGCTCCCGTCGCCGGCGCGTTCTACCCGCAGGGCGGCGAATGTCACCCGTCGCGTCCCGCTCCGATCCTCGATTTCCATGGCACGGCCGACGCGACGATCCCCTATACCGGGAATCCCGCCAAGGGCCTGCCGTCGCTGCCGGACTGGCTCGCCGCGTGGGCGGACCGCAACGGCTGCTTCCCGCGTCCGATCCGGTATTCGCCGAAAACCGACGTCACCGTCGAACGCTGGCTCGGGTGCTCGCTGCAGCACTACCGGGTCGAAGGCGCCGGGCACGTCTGGCCGAGCACCGCGCCGAACAACGACTCCGCCACTCCGACCGTCATCGACGCGACTCCGGTCATCTGGAAGTTCCTGCTCGCCCACCGTCTGCGTTAAGAACTCGTCGATTTCCTTGCCGGACCGGCACCACTGGCGCTACCGTCGAACTGACCGGATGACCAGATAAGCAAATCTGGTCACGAAGTCAGAGACTGGGAGCGCACGTGGCAGAACGTCCGGACCGCACCGCCGGCCGCGCCGATCGCATCCTCGACGCGGCCGGCGTCCTGCTGACGCGGCTGGGCTATCGCAAGGTGACCATCGAGGACATCGCGAGTCAGGCGGGCATCGGGAAGGGCACGATCTACCTGCACTGGCCCACCAAGGAAACCCTCTTCCACGCGTTGCTCCTGCGTGAATCCCTCCGGGCCGCCGAGAACCTCCTCACCCTGATCGACGAAGATCCGGCGGAGGTCATCCCGCACCGGTTCCATCGGGCGGTCTTCCTCCATGTCCAGCGGAGCCCCTTGCTCGGCGCGCTCATCACCGGCAACACCGAACTGCTGGGCCGGTTGAAGAAACATCCTTTGCAGGACCAGGACGCGGTCGTGACCGAGCGGTACCTGAAGACGATGACGGACCGGGGCCTGCTGCGCGACGACATCCCGAACCTGCTTTTCTCCCTGCGCGCCTCGGCGCTCGGGTTCTACCTGATGGACAGCTTCATCGCCGACGGCGCCGACCTCGGATCCGAGGAGAAGGCCGACGCTCTCGCGCACATCGTCCGGACGGCGTTCGAGCCGCCGGAGCCGCCGTCCCCGGCGAACGTGGCCGCCACCGCGGCCGAAGTGACCCAGGCGTTCCAGGACCTGATCTCGTCCTATCGCGCCTGGATCTACCGGAAGGACGGCCCCGAAGAGCCCGCTTGATCCGGGCTCTCCACCACCGAAGAAGGGGGCAAGCCATGACCACGATCGCCGAACGCTGGGGCGTCCACGAAGCCCAGTTCTGGCTTCGAGGTGAATTCCCGGCCGAGCCGGTCCGTTTCGACCCCGAGACGGGCATGTGGAACGTCTACGGCCACGCCGAGGCGCTGAAGACCCTGAGCGACCCCAAGGTGTTCTCCTCCGACACCGCCCGGTTGATCCCCGAGGAGATCTCGCCGGACAAGGACCTGTTCGTCGAGGGCAACCTGCTCCAGATGGACCCGCCGGATCACAAGAAGCTGCGCACGCTGGTGAGTCACGCCTTCACACCGAAGGTCGTCGCGGATCTCGAACCGCGGATCGCCGCGCTGACGAACGAACTCCTCGACACCGTCGACGGTACGGACTCGATGGAACTGGTGACCCATCTGGCCTACCCGCTGCCGGTGATCGTCATCGCCGAACTGCTCGGCATCCCGGCGAGCGATCGCGACCTGTTCAAGGAATGGGTCGACACGTTGCTGCGGAACAGCCAGCAGCGGTCACTGATCAAGCAGACCGAGGAGGACAAGAAGGCCGCCGAGGAAACGGCCGCACAGGTGAAGAACCTGGTGAACTACCTCGCCGAGCATGTCGACGACCGGCGGCGGAACCCGCGCGAGGACCTGCTGACCAAACTCGTCGAAGCCGAGGTCGACGGCGCGAAGCTCACGCAGAACGAAGTCGTCAACTTCGCGAACGTCCTGCTGCTCGCCGGGCACATCACCACCACGATGCTGCTCGGGAACACGGTGCTGTGCCTGGATTCCCATCCGGAGGAATACCGGCGCGTCCGCGAGGACCGGGAATTGCTGCCCGCCGCCATCGAGGAATCGCTGCGCTACCTCAGCCCGTTCGCCCTCGTCGCCCGCGCCACGACGACCGAAGTCGAACTGAGCGGCCAGACGATCCCGCCGGACAGCATGCTCGCCATCTGGGTCGCGGCGGCGAACCGGGATCCGCGTACGTTCACGGATCCCGGCACCTTCGACCCGGCGAGGGCGAACAACCCGCACCTTGCCTTCGGCCGCGGGATCCATTTCTGCATCGGCGCCCCGCTCGCCAGGCTGGAAGGGAAGACGGCGCTCAACATCCTGCTGGACCGCTTCCCTGATCTGCGCACCGATCCGGCCGCTCCGCCGTCGTTCATCCCCAGCCCGAACATGACCGGGGTGAACAAGCTCCAACTGTTGCTGAAGCCCTAGCGGTCCGCGTACCGGGAGGCGAGCGGGACCACCACTCGTGGCGCTCGCTTCCCGGGTGTGTACCGCAGTTCGGTGATGTTGCCGTTCGGCACGAGGTAGGTGTCGGCGAACGTGCGGAATCCGCGCATGGCCTCACTGTCCGGCGTGGTGATCCCGGTCAGCAGCGACCACATGACCGCGCGGATGAAGAGCCCGTGCGTGAAGACCGCGATCGGCCCGGGTTCGCGTTCTCCCAGCCGCGCCAGGAAATCCTGGGTCCGGGTGAAGAGCGCCGCGAAGGATTCCGCGCCGTTCACCGCGTGGTGCGGATCGGCACGGGACCAGTAGGCCTCCGTGTACGGCTTACGGGTGGCAGTGGTGGTGACCTGTCCATGGAGTTCACCGAGAAAGGTGAACTCCTGGACAGGCCACTCCTCACGCTCCGCGCCGGGGAATCGCTCGATCGTCGGCTCGGCGGTCTGCCGCGCCCGCAAGAACGGCGACGTCACGATCAACCGAGGCGGTTCGGCCAGCGATTCCGCGATTTCGAGGGCTTGCCGCCTGCCGGCCTCGGTCAGCGCCGAAGCCCCCGGCTCCCCGCCGGGAAGCCCCGCGTTGGACTCGCTTTCCCCATGCCTGATCAGCCACACTCGTGTCACGATCGCCTCCTAGCCCCCGTGTGCCTCGACGATCGCACCGAGTGCGAGTGGATCGCGACTTCCAGGATGCCCCATCACCGCGGAAACGACGGGACTCTCAACGACCGAACTGTCCCGGCGAGCGCCCCTCGCCCGCCGGGCCGCGGTACGCCTGCGCGATGTCCAGCCACTGGTCGGCCAGCGCGCCCTCGGCACGGACGTCGAGGTCGTCGCGGTGACGGCGCCGCGTGACCAGGAGGCAGAAGTCCTCGGCGCTCCCGGTGATCCGCTCGGGCGAATCCTCGGGGCCGAACGTCCACAACTGCCCGGACGGCGAGGTGATCTCGAACCGGAACTCCTGCTCCGGCGGGGTCAGGCCGCGCGCCTCGTAGCCGAAGTCCCGCACCCGGACGGCGAAACCGACGAGGTACGCGAGCCGGTCCGTCCGCTCCGGCCGCACACCCAGCGCGTCCGCGACGTCCTGCCCGTGCGCGAACAGCTCCATCATCCCGGCGCACGCGAGGATGGCCGGCGGCAGCGGGTTGACCAGCCACGGGACGACCTGGTCCGCCGGGACCGCGGCGAGCGCCTTGATACCGGCGTCACGTTCGGCGCGCCAGCGGCTCAACAGGACCTCGTTGGGGTCACCGAGGTAGTCGTCGAGGGCCGCGTTGACCGCGGCGTCGAATCCGCGCGCCATCGAGGACTTCGCGAGTTCGGCGAAGGCCCGGGGTTCGGCCGCGGACAACCCGGCGATCTTGAAGATGAACGCGAGATGCGCGATCTGGTGCTTGACCGACCAGCCCGTCGCGGGCGTCGGCAATTCCCATCCCGCGTCGTCGAGGCCGGCCACCAGGGCGTCGACCTGTTCACCCTCCGTGGTGAGGTCCCTGATCACGTTCCGGAAGTCAGTCACCGTGCCGTCCTCTCGCCGTTTCCACCCTCTCGAATGATGCGGACGCGCCTGGCCGTCGTCTTCTCTTCACGAGCGCCTTCGGAATCCGGACTTGATTCTGGAGCCGGGTCCAGGTTCTACGCTCGCGTCATGACGGCGTTGACCATGTCCGAGGTGACCTCCCGCGCCGGAGTGCGGCCGGACACCGTGCGGTACTACGAGCGCATCGGCCTGCTGCCCACGCCCGCGCGGACGACCGGTGCCCACCGGCGCTACGACGAGGGCGTCATCGAGCGGCTGCGGTTCATCCGCGGCACTCAACGGCTCGGGCTGACGCTGACGGAGATCGGTGACCTGCTGAGCGTGCGCGACACCGGCGTATGCCCGTGCGAACCCGCCGAAACCATGCTGGAACGCCATCTCGCCGAAATCGAAGCGGAGATGGCGCGGCTCGCCGAACTGCGCGCCGAACTCACTTCCATGCTGTCCGGGATGTCCGGCGAGAACTGCGCCGATCCGGTTCCCGGCGCCTGGTGCCCGCCCGGCTGCGACCCCGAGGGAGGAGGTGGATGACCATGCGGAACGACGACTGGTGCGATTGCGACTGCTGCGGCAGCGGCTGCTGCTGACCCGCTTCGGCGGGACCGGCCGGGCTTGACGTCACCCGGCCGGCACTCCTGCGCGGGAGCACCGCCTTACCGATCCGGTCTTTGCGGACTTCGGCCGAACAGGCCATCAGGCCGCCCGCTGTCAGCGCCGGCCGCGCGAGCTCGCGGGCGATGTGGTTCGCGAGCACCTTCGCCGTCATCGAGACGGGCGTGGTGTCCTCCGGCGAAAAGATTCGTGGACGGGCTCGGTCATGACCGCGTCATGCCGGAATCGCGAAGGCCTCCTCGCCACCCCGAGAATGGCGAAGGAGGCCTTTCACGGTCCGGCCGTCACACTCCGGTGCAGGCGGCCATCGCGAACTCGCCCGAAGCGGTCTTGGTCGAAACGACCGCGCCGTCGACGGTGATCTTGCAGGTGACGGATCCACCGGTCTCGCCCGTGGTCACCGTGAGCGTCCCGCCCTTGTAGACGCCCTTGTTCTCGACTTCCTTGTTCCACGGCAGCGCCGGAACGGTCTCGGTGGTGGGGTTGAGCACCTCGCCGTAGATGACCTCGACGTTCGTGGCGTCACCGGTGACTTCGTAGGAGACCTTCGCGGTGCGGTTGATTTCGTTGTTGACCTCGTTGACCGCCGCGTTGAACACGAAGATCCACACCACGCAGACCACGAGCCCGAGTGCGGACAGGGCGATACCGGTGATGGAGAGCCCCTTGTTGGAGGCCTTCCCGTTCTTGACGCGGATCAGCCCGATGATCGAGAAGATCAGGCCGAGGATCACCAGCGGCCACGCGATGACGCCGACGAACGGGATCGGGGAGAAGACCAGCCCCACCAGGCCGAGGACGAAGCCCGTGACGCCGATGCCGTTGCGGGGCGGCATCGGGCTGGCGGGGGCTTGCGGGGCCGGCGTGTAGGGGGTTTGCTGGGTCACGGGGGATTTCCTTTCCAACGGGATGAACGAGGCGGCATACAACCAGCGATCGCGAGTCCGCCGCGTCGTACTCGGCGCGTGAACCCGTTACGACGAAAGTCGTCATTCGCGCGCTGCGAAGGATCGGTTCCGCTGATGTGGGTGGCCTGGCCTCCTTGCGTACGCTCAGCGCATGGCAAGGCGTGTGCTCGGTGTGGTGCTCACCGTGGTGGCGGTCGCGGCGTGCGTGATCAGCAGCATTTTCGTCTTCAGCGCCCAGGGCTACCTTCCGGCGACGAAGGAGTTCGACCCGACGTGGTGGTCCACGCTCGGCTTCCTCACCGGGATCGCGGCGGCGGTCATGCTCTGCTGGCGGCACAAATGGCCGGAACTCGTCCTCGGCATCGCCTTGGTTCCGCCGCTTTGCTTCCGGTCCGACGCGCTGGCCGCGTTGGTGGCGCTCGCCGCGTTGGCCGCGCACCGCCGCGACCGTCTCCTGTGGACCGGGTCCGTACTGGTCTACATCGCGACGGCGTGGGCGTTGTTCGGCGACGCCAACCGCCATCCAGACGTGACCATCGCCGGTCAGATCGTCGGCAAGCAGTTGTCCGCGGTGCAGGTGATGGGGACGCTGACGGTCGCCGTCGTGATGACGGCCGTGCCCCTCACCGTCGGGGTCGTCCGCGGGATGCGGGACACGATCGCGATCCGCGAGGCCAAGGAAGAGGAACTCCGCGCCGAAATGACCCGTCGCGCGGAACGCACCCGGATCGCGCGCGAGATGCACGACGTCCTCGGGCACCGGCTTTCCCTGCTGTCGCTGCAGGCCGGCGCGCTCGAGGTCAGCAAGGGGCCGGCGACGACGGAAGCGGCGAAGACCGTCCGTACGACGGCCCGCCAATCACTCGAAGATCTGCGGCAGGTCATCGGTGTCCTGCGCGACGGCCAGGGTTTCGGCGAAAACGGCGAGAACGGATCCCATCCGGAGCCGCCGCAGCCGACGCTGGCGGACATTCCCGAGCTGGTCGCCAATGCTCGGCGGGCCGGGTTGGGGGTCAACGTGACGATCCTGCTCGACGACGCGGGCGGCGCACCGGCCTTGCTCGGCACGACCGCGTACCGGATCGTCCAGGAGTCGATGACCAACATCCTCAAACACGCGCCGGACGCGGCGGCCGAGGTTTCGGTTCGCGGAGGTCCTGGGAACGGGCTCACCGTCGAGGTCGTCAATCCGCTGCCCGCGATGGCGGCGGGCAAGCCGCCGGGCGCCGGCGCGGGACTGACGGGCATCGGCGAACGGGTCACGCTGATCGGCGGGAACGTCAGCGCCGGCCCCACCGAAGAGGGCACATTCGCCGTCCGGGCTTGGCTGCCGTGGGGACACCACTAACCTGTCCGGGTGAACCAGCGCCCATTACGAGTGCTGCTCGTCGACGACGACCCGCTCGTACGAACCGGTTTGTCGATGATCCTGTCCAGTACGGGCGACATCCAGGTCGTCGCGGAAGCAGGCGACGGGGACGAAGCCGTGCCGAAGGTGAGCATGCACGCGCCCGACGTCGTGCTGATGGACATCCGGATGCGGCGGATGAACGGCCTCACCGCGACCGCCGCCGTCACCGCGCTGCCCAATCCGCCGAAGGTTCTCGTGCTGACCACCTACGACCTCGACGAATACGTTTTCGACGCGCTCGGCGCGGGCGCCAGCGGGTTCCTGCTGAAAGAGGGTTCGCCGCAGGAGATCATCGACGCGGTGCGAGTGGTCGCGGCGGGCGAGGCGATGCTTTCGCCTCGGACGACACGGAAACTCATCGGGCATTTCGTCGCGACCAGGACGAGTCCTCGCCGTCATCGGGCGCGAGCCGGGCTGAGCACGCTGACCGAACGCGAGCGGGAGATCGTCACCGCCGTCGCGCGGGGCGGCACCAACGCCGAGATCGGCGCGGCACTGCACCTGAGCGAAGCGACGGTGAAGACCCACATCACCCGGATCTTCGCGAAACTCGACGCGGCCAACCGGGTCCAGCTGACGATCTTCGCCTACGAAGCCGGGCTTGTCGCTCCCTGACGGTCCGTAGCGAGCAACCCGGCGACGACGGTCGCCCAAAGGACCGCCGCGCCGCCGAAGCCCGGCACGAGCTGCCAGGCCGCCGCCCAGCCCGCGATCGCGAGCACGGCGGCCAGCGCGGCGACGCCGCACAACAAAGCGCTCAGCACCAGGAATCGCCGCGAGCGGAACAATTTCGCGAACGGCAGGAAGTGCAGGCCGACCACGAAAAGCACCCAAGCGGGCACGGCTTCGGGAAACTCGAAGAGTGCCGAAAGCACCCGTGCCCCGGCGAAGATCCCCACCAGCATGAGCACCACGGCGATGCCGTACCGCCTGCCGAACGGGCTTTCCTCCCGGCCGCCGCCAGCGGGCAACCCGGCGCCCCGGCGGGCGGTGAGGACGAGCCAGCCTGCCAGTCCCAGTACCGCGGCGACGCCCACGACGACCAGCGGCGTCGATCCGCCGTCGACGGAAGAGGCGCCGAAGAACCACCACCCGGCACCGAATCCCACGCCGATCGCGGAACTGATCAGCAACGTGACCAGGTGCCCCTTGGTGAACTGCGCGTCCGTCATCCCGCGAGCCCGGCGAGGACGGCGGCGGCCTCCTGCGGATGGATGAGGAACCGGACGTGGCTGCTCACGAGCGACCGCACGTCGGTCGGATTGTCCGGGGTGAGCGCGTCCGCCTCCTTGATGAACCGGTCCTGCAGCGCGAGCGGCATCGACCGGTCCTCGGTGAGCCTGATGTAGGTGCGCGGGATCCGGCCCCACGTGTCCGCGTCGGCGCGCTCGGTCCCGGCGTCGAGGCTCTCGTCCGGCTCAAGAGTGTTGAGGTAGGCGAAGAACTCCTGATCGGTCCCGTCTTCGAGCATCGCGGTCTTCAACCCGGCCAGCAACGCGGGATCGGCGGTACGCCAGTTCATCCGGAGCGCGCCGAGCTTCGCGGGATCGGCGACGACCACACCGCCGACGTCGTTGAGCGCACTGCTCGCGTACTCGGGTCCTTGCATGTACTCGCCCAGCGTAACGTCGACGCAGCACCAGGCGGAGATGTAGACGATCCGGTCGATCAGTTCCGGGACGGCGTTGCCGACGCCGGTGAGCGTGACCCCGCCGCGACTGTGCCCGACCAGGATGACCGGCCCGTAGTCGGCGACCCTGCGCACGACGTCCACCACCTGCTCGACGGCCTCGGCCAGCGTGGCACCCGCCTGGTTGGACGGCGCCGTGGCCAGCGCTTCGAGGTCCTGCGGCGCCTGGTAGGCGGCATGGAAACCGGCGGCGAAGCCGTGTCCGGGAAGGTCGACGGCCAGCGTGCGGTGGCCGAGCAAAGCGAGCTCACGTTGCAGCGGGCCCCAGGTGAACGAGGCACTGCTGGAACCGTGCACGAAAACGTAGGTCGAAGTCACGGTTCCAGTCTGTCAGCACACCTTGGCGGTCGTGGCACGGATTGCGTTCGAGCGGGTGTCGCGAGCGGCCCCCTCGCCCGCTCGCGACACCTCGTCTAGAAGTCCCGGTCCTCCGAGCCGGATTCGTCGTCGAAACCAAGGGAGGAGAGATCGCCCTCTTCGAGCAGATCGATCTGACGGCTTCCTGCTCGCCAGTCCTGTGAACGGCGGCGCCGTCGTTCCTGTTCACGAACGATCCAATCGCGCCCCTCCGCCGCGACCGCTTCCAGGACATGCAACGCACCCGCGATACCGGACGCCGTGAGCGACGTTTGGAGAATCTCCGACTCGTCTTCCACCGTCATGTCGGTCAGACCACCGGTGCCCTCCACCAGAACGCTGATGTCCTCACCGCTGAGGAGGGAAAGGCGGAACTCGCGACTTCGCACGGTGACAGCGCCGAGATGTGCCGGATCGTCGCCTCGGACGACGTACCGCCGGTTGTCCGCGAACCGGATGCCGACCTCGGCGACGTGCGCCGAAGCCAACGCGTCGTAACGGAACGACTTCCGCTGCTCGTTGTGCACGTCCCCGGTGAGGAAGTTCAGCTGGACTTCGATCTCACGCACTCCGCTCTTCGTCAGCAGGAAGACGAGCACCACATATTTGGAGTACCGGAGCGGGCCTCGGGGAACGCGTGCCCGCAGCGCGTCGGACATCCCTTCGGTCAAAACGACATGTGCGACGAGATCCCGGTTCACCAACGAAGACCGCCTGAGCGCCTCGGTCTTGAGGTAGTTCTTGTCGAGGTCGAGCCAGCGCGCCATTTCCGCGTCACTCGGCCGGTCGCTGAGCACCTGCCGCCAATCCGAATATGCCCGCTGTTCGGCCTCGTAGGTCACCTGCGCGGCGGCACGCTCCAAAACCTCGTCCCGTTGCGGCGCCAGGATCTGGATAGCTCCTTTGACCGCGAGAAAAGCCCCGAGCCCCAGGAAGAAGGCGACACCTGCGAAACCACCCCCGGCGAAAAGCAGGAACAGCGATCCCACGACGCAACCGCCGACACTCGACTTGAACAGCGTCGACGTCCTTCCCGACGGCCTGAGCGAAGCTCTGTATGCGAACAAGGTTCCCGCACGCCACTGGTCGGCCACCTGGCGAGCGTGCCAGCGCATGAGCCACAGGATACTCTCCGGCCCCACTTGAGCGTTGCCGTAAAGCGCGACGAAACGGGTCTTGAGATACTGGCGGATACCGAACGTGTCGGCATCCCAATTTCCCGCGATATGGGGTCTCGCCTCCGCGAAACTCAGGTCGACCAACCCGTGGACCTCTTCGACGAACCGTGTCGAGACCCAATGCCCTGGCGAAACCGGCCGCACGTGCTGAACCGGGATTCCGTGCTCGCGGTTCTTGCTCACCAGCCGCCTTTTCACGACTTCGATTTCCAGTCCCCAGCGGAAGGCACCGAATGTTCCCGCTCCCACCAGGAGCAGGCCGAGAAGGCCGAGGAGGAGACTCCCGTCGACGAAGGCCGCGATCGCGAAGAGCAGCCCGAGCAGAAGGGCGAACATTCCCGAAACCAGTTTGACCCAGGCGCCCGCGCCCACCGGTGACGGCGCGTTCTCCCAGAACCGTGGCGGAGCGGGGTCGGGTTCGAAGAATTTCCACGCGCGGCCTGCCCTGTCCTGCGCCAGCCTGTCCTCGGCGACCCTCTGCGCGTAGAGGACGTCGAGACTGTCTTGGATCGCGCCGCTGAGGATCATGTTCAGGTGTCGGGTGATCTCCCGCTGGCGTTGCGGCGGCAGATCGCTGAAGTTCTTCAACGCTCGGTTCATGGCCTGCGGGTCGAACGTGCTCCCGATCTGCTGTCCCCATACACACGTGACGAAGTCCGACACGACTTCGAGCGCGCTGTGCCACTCACCGGGGCCGAGACCGCCCGCCAAGGCGATCGCGTCCAAGAACGCGTCGTGCACGTCGTCGTTCATCTCACCGAGCGAGCGTCCACTGAAGACAGCCAGCGCGTAGTAGTACGCGAATTCGGCCGACGAGATCTGGCCTTGCTTCATGACGTCGCGGAAGATCTCCTGCGCCATGCGGGCGTTACCACCTTCGAGATGGTTCTTCGCCACTTCGAGCTTTCGCTCGGGAGGATCCTCCCGGCTGACGTGATAGGTGTTCTCATGTCGATGAAATGTCGTCGAGCCGTAGTTCACGCCGATCTGCTGACCGACCGTGGAGTTCCCGGACGCGACGTACTCGTGGTGCGCCTGAGGATGCGAGCCGTTCGGCATCGTCCCGTGCGGCCAATTCGGTGGAGTCATCGCGACCTGCCGGAATCACCGAGGTCGATGGTGGTGTCGCCGTGGTTGGTTCCGATCTGCTGCCCGACCCGCGCGTTGTCACGCGCGACGAACTTCTGGTGCGACGCCGGCTGGGACGATTTCTCCGCACGCCTGCCACCTTCGTGTCCGTCGTCGAGTTCGGTGGCGACGGCGATGGCGAACGCGGCCGCGTTGGCCGCGGCGACGTCCTGCCAGCCTTCGGCGTCCGTCCGATCCTTGGCACCACCCGCGAGATCACTGATACCGCGGATCGTGACGGCGGGAACCCGTTCGTTGAGATGTCCCGCCGCGGCGAATCCAGCGCTTTCCATCTCGATCGCGATCGCGTCGTTGTAGTTGCGCCGCAACTGCTGCGCCAAGTCCGAGGTTCGCGAGTTGAGCACGACCTCACCGGCCGCGATCGGTTCGAACCAGACCTTCGGCACCGGTGAATCATGGTTTCGCCGTTCTTCCGTTCGAAGCCACTGTTCTTCCCTGGCAAGGGAACGCGCGATCTGCTCCGCCCGGTGCGAAATCTCCCAGGCCCGCGGACGCGCGAGAAACTCGGTGTCTTCGCTTCTTCCACCCTGGTAGGCGTAGACCTTCGTAGCCACAACGACATCACCCAGTCGCAACCAGTCTCGCAGTCCACCTGCGACACCGGTGAAGATGATCGTCGCCGGGTCGAACTCCGCGATCGCCCTTTCGGTCAGCGTGGCGGCCGAAGAGTTGCCCATACCCACCACGGCAGTGGCGACCTTGCCACCGGAACGGCCGGGCAGTTCACCGATCTCGAACAGGGTTCCCGCCGGATGCTGATGGCGGACCAATCCTTTCAACCGAGCACGGACAGCCGTGTACTCGGTCTCCAACGCGGTCAGGATGACGATCATGCGACCACGTCGATTCTTTTCACCACAGTGTTTTCCTCTCACAGACCGCGCCGGCGATGTCGACGCGATGTAGCCGAGCATGGCGAAGATGCGGTCGTCCGAACGGTTGAGCGGGACGGGCGACCGGGATGTGGGAGTGCTTGGTGCAACTTGCACGGTAGCGGAGCCGGACCATTCTCGTCAATTAGACGATTAATCCTCCGGGGCACTAGACTGTCCCAGGTGGACACAACCTTCACCAACGCCCGTCGTCGACACCTCGGCAGAAGGCGGCAAGGATGACCGAAGACGACTGGACGATCCCCGAGATCACAGTGGCGGTCGACCTCGCGATCCTCACGGTGCAAGCCGGCGCACTGCAGATCATGTTGGTGAAACGGGGCATCCCGCCGTTCGAGGACGAACTCGCCTTGCCAGGGGGCTTTCTGGAATCCACGGCCGAGGACCTGGATTCCGCCGCCGCCCGAGAGCTCACGGAAGAGACCGGCCTGCGCGCCGAAGACCTGCATCTGGAGCAACTGAAAACCTACGGAGGCCTCGATCGCGACCCACGCGGCCGGGTGGTGAGCGTGTGCTACCTGGCCTTCACGCCGAACCTTCCGGCTCCCACAGCCGGCGGTGACGCTCGCGAGGCGATTCTCACCCCCGTCGACGACGTGCTACGGCCGCAGGCGACGATGGCCTTCGACCACAAGGAGATCGTCGCGGACGCGGTGGAACGGGCCCGGAACAAGCTCGAGTACACGACCTTGGGCGCCGCCTTCTGCGCTCCGGAGTTCACGATCACCGACCTGAGGCAGGTTTACGAGATCGTCTGGGGCGAGAAGCTCGACCCTCGCAACTTCCATCGCAAGATCACCAGCGTGCCAGGCTTCCTGACCCCCACCGGCGGACGGGTCACCGGACACGCGGGGCGCCCCGCGGCCCTCTACCGCCGCGGACCGGCCACGATCCTCCATCCCGCCATGCTGCGAACCTGACCCCCTTTATTGTCACCTTGACATTAACCATCTCGAACACTAGCTTCGGAAGCGTAATCGTCACTCAGACGAGAAGAGGTGGTGATGGAGATCCGTTCGACACTCAGAACCGCCGTACGCGTGGTCACCTTGGCCTTTGCCGGCGGCATCGCCTGCGGCGTGATCGTGTCCGGCTGCGCTCATGACCAGATCCGAGGCTCTTCCACACCCGATGATCGCGAAGGTTCTCAGTCCGCGATGAGCACCTGGGCCTCCCCGTCGAACCGGTAGCCGACCCCGCGCACCGTCGTGATCGGCGTCAGCACGGGTTCGAGCTTCCCGCGGATCTTGCGGACGTGGACGTCCACGGTCCGCCCGTTGCCGCCGGACAGCCCCCACACCCGCGCCATCAGAGTGAGGCGGTCGAAGACGCGGTCCGGATTCCGGCTCAGGAACAGAAGGAGGTCGAATTCCAGCCTGGTGAACTCCAGCACCTCGCCGCGCGACAGCACTCGTCGCGAACCGGGTTCGATGCGCAGCGGCGGGGCGGAATCACTGGACCGCCGTCGTCCGGCGAGTTCGACGAACTGGCCGGTTTGGACGGTCCGTGCCGTCAGCGTCACCCCGACAGTGTCCTCAAAGGACTCAAGCAGTCGCGCGGCGATCGTGGCGGCGTGCTCGGAGTCGGCACTCACCCGCAACGCCAGGGTCAGCTCGACGGTCGGCTCGATGCTCACCGCGACCGACCGGGTCATCTCACACCACCCGGACCGGATGCCGGACGGCGGCGTCGAACAGGTAGCCCTGGGAGTTGTGCGGCGTGACGTCCGGCTGGGTGGCACCGGTGATGTCCGTGGCCCGCGCACGCAAGGTGTGCGCACCGGGAAGGCCGGAGCGCCAAAGGGATCTCCCAGCGTTGCCAGCCTCGATCGGCCGCCGCGCCCACGAACTTCGCCTGCCGCCTGCCGCGAACTCGGCGTTCCATGGCAGTCCCGAAGAGCTTCAGCCGCCAGGAGCCGGCGTCGATCGACGGTGTGGCGGTGTGGTTGCGCACGAAGAACCGTTCGACGGGAGTCAGATAACCCTGTCCGCTCAACGCCCCCAGCGCGTCTCGGCGTTGGTGCCGTAGACATCGAAGATCTCCGGCGGCAAGGGTTTCACGATCGGCGTGGCCGCCGACGCCGTTCCGGCCGGAAGCGAGCCGAACGCCGTCATCGCGAGTGACCCGCCGGCCGCCAGCCGAAGCAGCCCTCGCCGCGACACCCCGTCGCCCCGCGCGCCACTGGGCGAGCCGAGCGCGGTCGTAGGTGGCTTCGTCCGTCAGGCCGGTTCGGTCATGCGGGTCATTGTCGGCAGGGGCGGTCCGCGCGGACCAGGACGTCCACAGAGCGGAACCGGTGGTGCCCCGGACGGGGATCGAACCCGCACTGTGTCGATTTTAAGTCGACTGCCTCTGCCAGTTGGGCTACCGGGGCACGGGACAGCCTAAGGGATGTCCTTCGGTTCGACGCTTCAGTACGCCGATATTCGAGTCAGCGGAGACCGAGCTCGTTCCGAACGGCCTGTTCTCCTCGAATTTCTCGTTGATCGGCCGGGATCGACGCCGCGGAGAGGGCGAGCAGGAAGACCCTGATGAACACTGCCCGCCAGCGGAAAGGTCTCTTCCGGGAGCGGGCGCGCGCATCGTCGCGCTCGATCCGCTCCAAACGTGCTTCGCCAATTCGGCCGGAGACAGGCCGGTGGCGAGCGGAACGGCGGGTACGGACTTCCGGAATGCCTGCACCGGCACACCTGAAACGCCGTGAAGGCCTCCTTCCCCACGGTCAAGGCAGGGAAGGAGGCCTTCACGGACTTACGAACTCAGGACTTCGACAACCGGTCGAACTCCTCGCGCGGGTTGTTGATCTGGCCGAGCGAGATGACCTCGCGCCGGAACAGGCCACCCAGCATCCAGTCGAACAGGATGCGGATCTTGCGGTTCCACGTCGGCATCGCCTTGAGGTGGTACGCGCGGTGGAAGAGCCAGGCCGGGAAGCCCTTGATCTTCAGGTTCAGCGCGTCGGCGACACCCTTGTGCAGGCCGAGGCTGGCCACCGCACCCAGGTTCTTGTGGTAGTAGTCCTTCGGCTTGCCGCCGCGGATCACCTTGATGATGTTCTTCGCCAGCAGACGCGCCTGGCGAACGGCGTGCTGCGCGTTCGGCGGGCAGGTCGCGGTCGGGTCCTGCTCGGTACGCGAGAGGTCCGGCACGGCGGCGTTGTCACCGGCGGTCCAGACGTCGGGGTGCCCGACGACCTGCATCGCGGCGGTGGCCTCGACACGGCCGCGCTTGTCGAGCGGCAGGTCCGAGCTGGCGAGCACCGGGTTCGCCTTCACGCCGGCGGTCCAGATGATCGTGTCGGTGTCGAACTCGGTGCCGTCCGAGAGCACGACGTGGCCGTTCTCGAACGACTTCGCCGCTGTCGACAAATAGACTTCGATGCCGCGCTTTTCGAGCTGCTCGACGGTGTACACACCGAGCGTCTCGCGTACCTCGGGAAGGATCCGCCCGGCCGCCTCGACGAGCACCCAGCGGATGTCCTCGACCTTGAGGTTCGGGTAGTAGTTCTCCACCGCGAACCGGGTCATGTCCTCGAGTTCGGCGAGCGCCTCGATACCGGCGAACCCGCCGCCGACGACGGTGAACGTCAGCAGGCGCTTGCGCTGCTCGGGATCGAGCGTGCTGGCGGCCTCGTCCAGCTTCGTCATGACGTGGTTGCGCAGGTAGATCGCCTCACCGATGGTCTTGAAGGCGATGCCTTCCTCGACCAGGCCCGGGATCGGCAGGATGCGCGCCACGGCGCCGAGGGCGACCACGAGGACGTCGTAGTTCAGCTGCTCGACGTGCCCGTCGGCGGCCTCGACCGTCACGGCCTTGCGCTCGTGCTCGATCTTCGTCACGCGCGCGGTGAGCACGTGGCAGCGCTTGAGCACGCGCCTCAGCGGCACGACCACGTGCCGCGGTTCGATCGCACCGGCCGCCGCCTCGGGCAGGAAGGGGGCATAGGTCATGTGCGGCTGCGGATCAACGACCGTCACGGACGCTTCGTTGGCCCGGAGCATCTTCTGGAGCCCGTACGCCGTGTAGAGCCCGACGTACCCACCACCAAGGACGAGGATCCGTGTCGGTTCCGACTTAACACCAGCCATATTTCTATAGTCGCACCCATCAGCTGAGATCGCTCGGAGACCCCATCCGGCTGTGACCAGCGTCGCCACGGTTTCCGCACCGATTCAGTTCAGGCCGGCCGCCGAGGTCGCGGAGGCCAGGACGTCGCACACCATGTCAAGGGTCAGGCGCCCGGTCTGGACATTGCGCTGCGACACGTGATAACAGCCGAAAAGGCGCAGGTCGCCGAGTTCCAGTTCGGCTCCGTGGCCGAACTTCGGGCGTGGCGCGGGCACCGGCCAGCCCGCCTCCGCGAGCACCGGCAGCAGCGCCTGCCAGCCGAACGCGCCGAGCACCACGACGGCCTTCAGCGTCGGTTTCAGCAACTCGAGCTCGGCCGCGAGCCACGATCGGCAGGTTTCCCGTTCCTCAGGTGTGGGCTTGTTGGCGGGTGGCGCGCATCTCACCGGGGAGACCATCCGGGTTCCTCGGAGCTCGAGGCCGTCACCTATATGGGTCGACGTCGGCTGCGACGCGACCCCGACCCGGTGAAGCGCCTTGAAGAGAACGTCACCGGACGGGTCGCCGGTGAACAGGCGGCCGGTCCGGTTCGCGCCGTGGGCCGAAGGGGCCAGGCCGACGATCGCCAGCGACGCGTCCGGCGGGCCGAAGCCGGGCACCGGCCGGGCCCAGTAGGTCTCGCCGGCGAAGGCCGCGCGTTTGACCACGGCGATCTCCTCGCGCCACGCGACCAGCCGCGGGCAGGCGCGGCAGCCGATGACCTCGGCGTCGAGTTCGGCGAGCGAGCGGAACCTCATAACGCCTCTTTCAGCGCGTCCCTGGCGAGCCGGTCGGCTTGCCGGGTGGTCTCCGGCTGACGGAACGCGGGACACAGCCGCAGCACCTGGAGGCACGCGTTGTCCAGCGAGATCTTGTGGCCGACGGAGACATAGAGGGGCTTCACGCCGTCTTGGGTGCGCAGGACCGCGCCGACGACCTCGTCGTCGTCCAGCAAGGGCCTCCGCGAGCCGCGTTCGAAGCCCGGCTCGTCGTGCTCGCCGACGAACCGGGTCTTGCCGACCCCGACCGTCGGCAGCCCGGTCACGACGCCGACGTGGCAAGCGAGCCCGAACCGGCGCGGATGTGCCAGGCCGTGACCGTCGCAGACCAGCAGATCCGGGACGTGGTCGAGCGCGCGGAGGGCGTCGAGCAGCGGGGGCAGCTCGCGGAACGCGAAAAGCCCCGGTTCGTACGGGAACGAGATCCGGGAAACGACGGTTCGCTTTTCCACGACGCGGAATCCGTCGGTTTCGAGGGTCACGGCGGCGGCCGCGATGAGACCGCTGTCCTCGTCGTAGGCGACGTCCAACCCGGTGACCGTGACGATCTCTTGTGGACAGCGATCTTCGAGTTCGACCAGGCCACGCAGGGTTTCCTGGATCCCGATCGCCTCTCGGGGCGTGCTCGGGCGATCATGCGCCGTGACGATGTCCACTCCTACAGACTGCCAGTAAGTTGGGAGCATGCCGGACACCAATCCCGAGGAAAAGGCCACCGACGAGAAGGACACCCCGTCGGTGGAAACCAAGGTCGAGCCGACCGACGACCTGGTCACCACGAAGCACACGCTCACCCTCAAGCGCAAGAAGCTCGCCTACACCGCCCAGACCGGGCGGATCGTGCTGCGGAAGGAGGTCATCACCGACGGCAAGTCCGAGGGCTACAAGGCCAAGGCCGAGGTGTTCCTGACCTCGTACACGCTCGACGACGCGGAGCCCGGCTCGCGCCCGGTCACGTTCGCGTTCAACGGCGGGCCCGGCTCGGCGAGCGTCTGGCTGCACATGGGCCTGCTCGGCCCGCGCCGGGTGCTTTCGGGCGACGTCGACGACCCGGTCGCGCCGCCCTACGGGCTGACCGACAACCAGGAAACCCTGCTGGCGCACAGCGACCTGGTGTTCATCGACCCGGTGTCGACCGGCTATTCGCGCGCCGTGGACGGCGAGGCGGCCAAGGAGTACCACGGGTACACCGCCGACATCGAGTCCATCGGCGAGGTCATCCGGCTCTGGGTCTCACGCAAACAGCGCTGGCTCTCGCCGAAGTTCCTCGCGGGCGAGTCGTACGGCACGCTCCGCGCGGCCGGGCTGGCGTCGCATCTCCAGGAACGCCACGGCATGTACCTGAACGGGCTACTGCTGATCTCGTCCGTACTGGACATGGGCACGCTGCGGTTCACCGAGGGCAACGACCTGCCGTACTCGCTCTACGTGCCGACGTACGCGGCGATCGCGCACTACCACGGCCTCCACGGCGACCGGCCGCTCGACGACGTCCTCGCCGACGCCGAGGACTTCGCGGCCAAGGAACTCCCCTGGGCTCTGGCGCGCGGCGCGCGTCTGTCCACACAGGACCGCGCCGAAGCGGTGGCGACGCTCGCCTCCCTGACCGGCCTGAGCGAGTCCTATGTGGACCGGGTCAACCTGCGGATCGAGCACGTGCGGTACTTCACCGAGCTGTTGCGGGACAAGGGTCTCGTCGTCGGCCGGATGGACGGACGGTTCACCACCTGGGAACCCGACGGCGGACGCGAGCACATGAGCGACGACCCGTCGATCTCGCGGATCATCGGCGCCTACACGGGCGGGCTCAACCACTACGTGCGGGCCGAACTCGGCTACGAGAACGATCTGCCGTACGAGGTCCTGTCGACAGACGTGTTCAAGGCGTGGTCGTACTCGGACTTCGAAGGCCGCTCGGTGTCCTCTGTGGACTCACTCGCGTCGGCCATGCGGGCGAACCCGCACCTTCAGGTGCATGTCGCCTTCGGGCACTACGATGGCGCGACGCCGTACTTCGCTTCGGAGCACGTGTTGGCGCGCTTGCAGATTCCCGAGGAGCTGCGGGAGAACATCGACACGGCGTACTACCCGGCAGGGCACATGATGTACGTGCACGAGGAGTCGCGGGTGCGGCAGGCGAAGGACCTGGCGAAGTTCATCAAGACCGCTTCCGGAAAGTAGCCTTCCGCTCACTTCCCAGTCTCCAGACGCCATGAAAGGTCCTTTCCTTGCAAAATTTGCAAGGAAAGGACCTTTCATGGCACTCCGGGATCAGATCCTGTCGGACCTGCCGATCACCATGTCGGCATGTACCTATCACGAGCTCCGTTCACGGACTCATACCTACGTCAATACAGTCGGCACGGCGTCATCCGCGTGGCGACTCTGGAGAAACTAGGAGTCACACAAAGCACGTCTTACCGAAGATGCCAGCCTGGCGGGAGGTGGACCCACCTGCTGCCAGGCATCGTCCTACTTTCGAAGGAACAGCCGACCCCGCGGCAACGAGTCGAAGCCGCATTGATGCTTACCGGCTCCCAGGGGATCGTCACCGGCTTCGAGGCCGCGCGACGATACGGCCTACGACAGTCCGGCCCTCATGGGACAGTCCATTTGCTCATTCCCCAAGAGCGCAAAATACGAAGCGTCAAGTTCGCGATCATCGAAAGAACGATCGCCATGCCGGAGCGTCGCGTGACCGAAGGGGTACCGCTGGCAGCGCCGGCTCGAGCGGTACTGGATGGAGTAAGGCGCATTCGCGAACTCGAGCCGGTTCGCGCCTTGCTCATCGAAGCCGTCGAGGCGGGCCTTTGTACCGTGGACGAGTTGAGTGCCGAACTCGAGTCCTGCAGCAGACGAGGAACGGCGCTTCCTCGTGCCGTACTCAGAGAACTCGCAGCCGATGTCAAATCGGTCCCCGAAGCAGAGGCGTTGGCGATCTGGAAGAAGGCGGGTCTGCCGCCTGCTGAGAGGAACGTCAAGATCTACGACGCCTTCGGCAACTACATCGGCAAGCCCGACTCATGGTGTGATGAGCTCGCCATGGCATGGGAAATCGATTCGTATGCCTACCACTTCGGCAGGAACGCGTACCGGAAAACCCTCCACCGCAACAATCGGTACGCGGCCGCTGGGATCGTCGTCGTGCAGACCTTGCCATCCCGGATTCGCGACGAACCGGACAAGGTCATCACCGAACTCCGTCGTGCGGCCGACGCAGCGACACAGCGTCCGAGACCGGCCATCACCGTGGTCCGCACCGGTCGAGCCGCCTGACAGGCCCGGCCCGACCACGCTATGAAAGGTCCTTTCCTTGCAAAATTTGCAAGGAAAGGACCTTTCATAGCGCCAGCAACGGAACCGAGGATCAGCCTCGCAGGTACTGCGCACCCCGCGTGACGGCCGACCAGGCGTCGACGCCACCGTGACCGTAGAAGCCGTTGAACGAAGCGTCACCGGTGCAAGTCGCGGTGAACGACGCGTCCCGGCCTTCGTCCAGGTAGTCGACGGTCCGCGGCACCGGGCAGGCGATGTCCGAAGCCGTGCCTTCGAGCACCCGCTGCACCGCGTCCGGGTTCATCCCGAAGTCGCGCGAACCCTTGCCGTACTGCGAAACGATCAGCGCGGCGACACCCGAAGCGTGCGGCGACGCCATCGACGTCCCCTGCAGCCACTGGTAGTAGCCGACGCGGCCGTCGGCGGCGGTCGCCTTCTGGATACCGGCGGCGACACCGTCGGGCGTGAGGTTCCCGTCCGCGTCGATCATGCCTTCCGCGACACCGACGTTGCGCGGGTACGTCGAAAGGATCATGTTCTCGTTCGTGCGGTGCCACGGGGTGCCGAAGTAATCACGGAAGTATCCGCCGGGCGCGGACACCGAGATCTGCTCGACGCCGTAGTTCGAGTAGTCCGCCTTCGCCTGCGACGGTCCGAAGGACGAGACACCGATCGTGTGCGGGCCCTCGACGGGCAGCGAGAGGCAGCTCGCGTTGTCGATCTGCCGCGGGTGCGTGCTGTTCGAGGGGTAGTTGGGGCTCGACGCGTCGGGCTGCGGGGCGCCGAGGTCGCTGTGCTGGTTGCCCAGCGAGACGACCTGGGTGACGCCCTTGCGGTGCGCGTAGTTCAGCGCACGGGTCGTCGCCTCGATGATGGTGCGCTGCTCGGCCTGCTGTTCGGCCGAGTCCGCGGGGTTCGCGGTGCAGTTGTACAGCCAGGGATCCGTGAAGAAGCTCATGTTCACGACGTCCACACCGGCGTCGCCGGCGTAGGTGATCGCGTCCACGGTCGGCTGCAGGAAGAACGAGCCCGAGTCCTGCCCGGCGCGGAGGTTCACCAGCGTCACGTTCGGGGCGACCCCCGAGACACCGAAACCGTTCGCGGCCGCGCCGATGGTGCCGGCGACGTGCGTGCCGTGCCCGTTGTCGTCGTGGTCCGCCGGGTCGACACAGCCACGGAACTCACACGGCCCGTCGACGACGACGCCGTTCACGTCGGCGACGATGTCCTTGGTGAAGTTCCGCGACGCCGCGCGGTCGAAGTTCGGCGCGATATCCGGGTGACTGCCGTCGACGCCGGTGTCGATGACGCCGACCTTCACTCGCTTGTCGCCCGGCTGTTTGGTACGCGAAAGGTCCGACCGGACGGACTTGAGTCCCCAGAGCTGCTCGTCGAGCGGGTCCATGCCGACGGCGTTCGCCTGCACCGGCTTCTTGGCCGAGGCCGCGCCGCGGCCCTCCTTCTCGACGACGCCCGGCTTGTCCTTCACCTTGCCCTGCTTCGGCGCGGTGCCGATCGCCTTCGCTTTGGCGGCGCCGAAGACCGACCGGTCCGTGGAGACGCGCTCGGCGAAACCGTTGGCGGGCGCGGTCGCGGTGACCAGGCCGACCGCGGCGTTGCTCGTCACGACGGTGCCCCCGGCGGCGCGGACCGCCCGTTCCACCGAAGCGACACTCTGACCTTCACGGGCCAGGACGGAGAATTCGGTCGCGGCTCCGGAAAGCGCCGGCTGCGCTGATGCCACCGGAGCAGCGACGATCGCGCCGAACAGCGGTACCGCGAGCGCGATCACGAGAGATCTGGGCTTTTTCACTTCCTGCCTCCTGAAGAAAACTATTCGTGCAAACTACGTGAGCGATCCCCACGTATCAACGAAGTCCCTACGAAAGTCAGGGGACGACGGTTTTCTCCTCCGCGAAATGGCAGGCGGACAAATGCCCGCCGGACCGGACGACCAATTCGGGTTCCTGATCCGCGCAAACGTCCTGCGCCTTCCAGCACCGCGTGCGGAACCGGCAGCCCGACGGCGGATCCAGCGGGCTCGGCACGTCGCCTTCCAGCCGGATCACCTGCCGCTGCCCGCGCAACGCCGGATCCGCGACCGGCACCGCGGACAGCAGCGCCTGCGTGTAGGGATGCGAAGGACGCTCGTAGATCTCCTCTTCGGTCCCCATTTCCACGATCTTGCCGAGGTACATCACCGCCACCCGCGTGGAAAGGTGACGGACAACCGACAGATCGTGTGCGATGAACACATAGGAAAGGCCGAATTCGTTCTGCAGATCACCGAGCAGATTCATCACCTGCGCCTGGATCGAAACGTCGAGCGCCGAAACCGGCTCGTCGCAGATGATCACCTTCGGCCGCAACGCCAGCGCCCGCGCGATGCCGATGCGCTGACGCTGCCCGCCGGAGAACTGGTGCGGATAGCGGTTGATGTGCTCGGGGTTCAGCCCGACGACGTCGAGCAGCTCCCGCACCTTCGCCGCCCGTGACCCCTTCGGCGCCACCTCGGTGTGGATTTCGAAGGGTTCGCCGATGATGTCGCCGACCGTCATCCTCGGGTTCAGCGAGGTGTACGGATCCTGCAGCACGATCTGAATCTCGCGCCGCAGCCTCCTCAGTTCGGCTCCTCGCAACGCGAAGATGTCACGGCCTTCGAAGGTCGCGAGCCCGCCTGTGGGTTCTTCCAGCCGCATCAGCACCTGGGCCAACGTGGACTTGCCGCAACCGGACTCCCCCACCACACCGAGCGTTTCGCCCGGCATGAGGTCGAAGGAGACGCCGTCGACGGCCTTCACGTGCCCGATGGTGCGTTTGAAGAGGATCCCGGCCCGCACCGGGAAGTACTTCACCAGGTTTTCGACGCGCAGAATGGGCTCAGACACGATCGCTCACCACCTCGTCGGCGAAGTGGCAGGCGCTGACCCGGCCGAAGCCGAGGTTGCGCAGGGCGGGCCGTTCGGTCTCGCACCGGCTTTCCGCCCGCGGGCAGCGCGGATGGAACGGGCAGCCGGGCGGGATGTTCAGCAGGCTCGGCGGCAGGCCCTTGATGGTCTCCAGCGTCTGTCCTTTGAGGTCGAGCCGCGGCAATGAGGCCATCAGAGCCTCGGTGTAGGGATGCCCCGGCGAACGGAACAGCTCGGTGACGTCGGCCTGTTCGACGATCCGGCCCGCGTACATCACGGCGATCCGGTCGGCGACCTCGGCGACCACCGCCAGATCGTGGGTGATCAGGATCAGCCCCATCCGCCGTTCGGCCTGGATCTCCGCCAGCAGGTCCATGATCTGGGCCTGCACGGTGACGTCGAGCGCGGTCGTCGGCTCGTCCGCGATCAGCAGATCCGGGTCGAGCGCGAGCGACATGGCGATCATGGCGCGCTGCCGCATCCCGCCGGAGAACTGGTGCGGGTACTCGCGGACCCGGCGGGCGGCGGCGGGGATGCGCACGGTGTCGAGCAGTTCGATCGCCCGCTTCCGCGCGTCCTTTTTGGACATGCCGAGCCGGACTCGCAGTTGTTCCTCGATCTGGAATCCCACCGTGAACACGGGATTGAGCGCCGACAACGCGTCCTGGAAGATCATCGCGATCTCCCCGCCCCGCACCTCACGCCGCCGCTCTTCGGTGGCGGTGAGCAGATCCTCGCCGCGGTAACGGACCGCGCCGCCGGTGACGACGGCGGGCGGGCTGTCGAGGATGCCCATCACCGTCTGCGCGGTCACGCTCTTCCCGGAGCCTGATTCCCCCAGCACGGCAAGGGTTTCCCCGGCGTGCACGGAGTAGTCGACGCCGTTGAGCACGGTCGCGACGCCATCGGAGGTGCGGAATTCGACATGGAGGTCTTCCACCTCCAGCAGCAGTTCGTCGGTCACGGACGATCACCGGGCCTTCGGGTCGAGCGCGTCGCGGATACCGTCACCGAGCATGACGAACGCGAGCACGGTGATGGTCACGAACCCCGCGGGGAACAACAGCATGTGCGGATTCACCCGGAAGTAGTCCCGCGCGTCGCTGATCATCACACCCCACGAAACGACCGGCGGCCGCACACCGACGCCGAGATAGGCCAGCGTCGCTTCCGCGCCGATGAAGGCGCCGAGCGCGATGGTCCCGTAGACCAGCACCGGCGCGACCGTGTTCGGCAGCAGATGCCGGAACACGATGCGCGGCGTGCTCGCGCCGAGCCCGCGCGCGGCCTTGACGTAGTCGAGCTGTTTGGCCACCAGCGTCGCCGACCGCATGATGCGCATCGCCACCGGCCAGCTCAGCGCGGCGATCGACACGACCACCTGCACGATGATCGTGACGACCCCGGGGTTCGAACCGGGCGCGTTGAACGTGGTCAGGATGACGATCGCGCCGAGCACGAACGGCAGGGCCGCGAAGATGTCACCCACCCGCGAGAACAGGCTGTCGATCAGACGGCCGTAGTACCCGGCGATGATCCCCACCACCGAGCCGATCAGGATCGTCAGCACCGTCGCGAAGACACCGACCAGCAGCGACGCCCGCGCGCCGTGGATGGTCCGCGCGTAGACGTCGTAACCCTGGTTGTCGTAACCGAACCAGGCGTCCGCGGACGGTCCTTCGTTGGCATGGAGCAGATCGCTGAACCCGGCGGGCCGGGAACTGAACAGATCGGGCGCGATCGCGATGAGCACGACGAGCGTGATGATGACGGCGGAGATGATGAACGACGGCCGCTTGCGCAACATCCGCCAGGCGTCGCCGCCGAGGCTGCGTGGTTTGTGCGCCGTCGCGGAATCGTCGGCGACACCGGCGCCTGCGACGTCCACAGAGGACACTCCGCCGGCCACATTGGGGTCAGTCATAACGGATCCTCGGGTCGAGAACGGCGTAGAGCAGGTCGACGATGAGACTCACCAGCAGATAGACCATCACCAGCAGGACGACGACGCCGGTGACGGTGGCGCCCTCCCGGTTCTGGATACCGCGGAAGATGAGCCCGCCGATGCCGTTGATGTTGAACACGCCTTCGGTGACGATGGCCCCGCCCATGAGCGCGCCGATGTCGGTGCCGATGAAGGTCAGCACCGGGATCACCGAGTTCCGGAGCAGGTGCACGCCGACGACCCGGCTGCGCGGCTGTCCCTTCGCGACGGCCGTGCGGACGTAGTCGGCGTGCCGGTTCTCCGCGATGCTCGTTCTGGTCAACCGGGCTATGTAGGCCATGGAGAGACTGCCGAGCGCGATGCCGGGCACGATCAGCTCGCCGATCGTGGCGTCCTCGGACACGCTCGCGTCGATGATGCCCAGTTCCGAACCGAGGACGATCTGGAGCACGATCGCGGTGACGAACACCGGGATCGAGATCAGGAACGTGGTGGACATCAGCACGAGGTTGTCGAGGAAACCCTTGCCGCGCAGGCCGGTCAGGATGCCCGCGGACAGGCCGATGATCGCTTCGATGGCCACCGCGATGAGGGCGAGCCGGACCGTCACCGGATAGGCGTTCCCGATCAGTTCGCCGACCGAGTTGCCGTTGAAGGTCTCGCCCCAGTCGCCGGTGAACAGGTTGCCGAGGTATTTGAAGTACTGGACGAAGATCGAATCGTCGAGGTTGAACTTCGCGGTCATCATCTCGATGTAGGCGGGCGGGCAGGCGACCTGACCGCATTTTCCGGCGAACGGGTCACCGGGCACCGCCCACACGAGGGCGTAGATGAGGAACGTCGTGCCGAAGAAGACCGGGATGAGTTGAAGTAGTCGTCGGAGGATGTATTGGGGCATGGGCGTGCCGTCCTGGAGATCGCGTGGTGGGAGCCGGGGTCCGGGACGGCCGGGAACGGTGCTGCACCGTTCCCGGCCGTCCCGGCCACGCGATTACTTCGCCGCGACCTCGATGGACGCGTAGTCCGCGAGCCTGCCGAAGTCCAGCTTCACGGTCTTGAGCCGGTTCGACTTCCCGCCGACACCCTTCTCTTCCCATACTGGGATCTGGGGCAGATCCTTCGCGATCAGATCCTCGGCCTGCTGGTACAGCTTGATCGCGGCCGCCTTGTCGGCGGTCTGGTCCGCCTGGGTCAGCAGCGCGTCGACGGCCGGGTTGTTGTAGGTGGAGTCGTTCGACGAACCGGTGCTCTTGTAGCGCGGGTTCAGGTAGTTCTCGATCGACGGGTAGTCGGCGGACCAGTCGGAACGGCCCATGCCGGTCAGCTGGCGGTTGTTGACGATGCTGCGCCACTGCCCGAAGTCGGTCGCCGGCACGAAGTCGCATTCGACGCCGAGCGCGTTCTTGATGCTGTTGCACGCCGCGACCAGCGGCTCCTTGCGGCCACCGTCGGCGTTCGACGCGATGGTCAGCTTGCCGGTGTAGCCGGACTTCGCGAAGAACTCCTTGGCCTTCACCGGGTCGAACTTGCAGAACTCGCAGACGCCTGGCCGGTAGCCCTCGATACCGCGCGACACGTAGCCGTCGGCGGGCGCGTAGGTGTCGTTCATGACGGTCTTGACGATCTGCTCGCGGTCGATGGCCAGCGAGATCGCCTTGCGCAGGTCCAGGTTGTCGTAGCCAGGGACGTAGTACGGAAGGGCGAGCGCGCTGATGCCGAGCAGCTTCCCTTCGATCAACCGCTCACCGAGGTCGGTCTTGTACTTGCCACCGGCCTTCGCCGCGGGCGGGAGCGCCTCCATGAAGTCGAGGCGGTTGCTCAGCAGATCCTGGTACGCGGTCTCCTGGCTGGTGTAGATGCGGACCTCGAGGTCCTTGAACTTGACCTTGTCCTCGCCCTGGTACTCGTCGAACCGGGTGAGCTTCATGTTCTGGTTCGGCGTGCGCGAAACGAACTTCAGCGGCCCGTTTCCGATCGGGGCCTTGGCGAACGCCTCCGGGTCGGCGAAGAACTTGTCCGGCAGCGGCGCGAAGGCGAGGTAGCCGATCTTGGTGGCGAACACGGAGAACGGTCCCTTGAGGGTGACCTGGAACTCGTAGTCGTTCACGACCTTGAGCCCGGACATCTCCTTGACGGCGGGTTCCTTGGCGCTGATCTCGTCGTAGCCCTGGATCTGCTCGAAGAACGACGCGTTCTGCATGCCGTTCTTGCCGTTCGCGCTGTAGTTCCAGGCGTCGACGAAGTTCTTGGCCTTGACCTCGGTCCCGTCGTGGAACTTCCAGCCCTTTTTGATCTTGATGTCGAAGACCTTCGAATCGGTCGTGGTGATCGATTCGGCCATCAGGTTGTACGGCTCGGCGGTGTCGGATTTGTAGCCGACCAGCGCCGAGAACACCGGCTTGAGGGCCTTGGACCCACCGAGCTCGTTGGTGTTGGCGGGAATCAGCGAGTTCTCCGGCTCGGTGCCGTAGACCGAAACCGACGCGTTGGCGTCGACGGCGCCGGACCCCTTGTCGTCACCGGATCCACCACCTCCACAGGCCGTCAGCAGCAGGGCCGCCGTGGCCACCACCGCCGTCGCTCCCCAGAACCCGCGTGAAGCCCGCATGTCCACTCCAACTCTCGTCGTCGGATAGGGCGGCGAGTGCTGGTCGCGCCCTACCGCCCAGAAGGTGAGACGACGCTATGGGACAGGTGAAGCCGATCACAGTGCGTTGGTGTTGCAAATGTGTGACGGTCTCCGGGACCACCCGGTTAGAGCACAACGTTGGTAGGAACGACGCTACGCCGAACGGCTCAATCCGGACTGGAGGTCACCGCTTGATCACCTAAAGAAATGGCTTCCTGTAAGAGAAAACCCGACTGTCAAGCCAGCGACAGCGCGATCCCGTCGAGGATGTCGTGCTCGGAGATCACCAGTTCGTCGGGACCACCGCGCGTGGCGAACTGCTCGGCCAGCACCTGCACGATCACCGAGCCGCCACCGATCACGTCTACCCGGCCCGGGTGGATCACCGGGTTCGCGGCGCGGGTCGCGTGGTCGGCCGTCAGGAGCGACTGCGCGACGCGGTCGATGTCGGCGTGGGAGAGCTTCGAGAGGTGGGTGCGCTCGGAGTCGTACTCCGACAGGCCCTGCGCCACGGCGGTCAGGGTCGTGACCGTCCCGGCGACACCGATCCACGTCTTGGCGGTGGACACGTCCACGACGTCGAAGGCCTCGGTGAGGACCTTGGCGGCCAGCTCGCGGGCTTCGGCGATCTCGGCCGCGGTCGGCGGGTCGGACTTCAGCGCGCGTTCGGTGATGCGCACGCAGCCGATGTCGACCGACTTGGCCGCGATGACCTCGGCCTGACGGCCGTCCCAGGTGCCGACCACGAGCTCGGTCGAGCCGCCGCCGACGTCGACCACCACGAAGGGGCCGTCGTCGGGATCCTGCTCGCCGACCGCGCCGGTGAAGGACAGGCGCGCCTCTTCGTCCCCGCTGATTACTTCGGCCTCGGTGCCGAGCACTTCGCGCGTCATCGCGAAGAACTCGTCGCGGTTGCTCGCGTCACGGGTCGCGGACGTCGCGACCATGCGGACCTTCTCCACTCCCTTGCGGCGCGCGGCGATCGTGTAGTCGGCCAGCGCCTTACGGGTGCGCTCGAGCGCCTCGGGGGCCAGTCTGCCGGTGGCGTCCACGCCCTGGCCGAGGCGAACGATCCGCATCTCGCGGTGCAGGTCGCGCAGGTCGACCGTCCCGTCGTGGCGGGGGGTCAGCTCGGCTACGAGCAGGCGGATGGAGTTGGTCCCACAGTCGATCGCGGCAACACGAGGCATGCCTCGGAGATTACAGCGGAGCTTCTCCGTTGAGGGTGGTGGCGGGGGCATGGATGGACGGCCAATGCGATCAGGGCGTCTTGGTACCGCTGGTGTCCGTCGGCGTGACCGTCGTCGTCGTTGTGGTCGTCGTCGGCGAGGTGCAGGTCGGCGCCGGAGTCGGCGTCGTGGTCGTCGGACTCGTGCTGGTGCCCGAAGTCGGTTGCGTCTCCGTCACCGTGACCGTCGGACATTGCGGCAGCTTCGGGCTTGTCGACGGCGAATTCGACGAAGACCCCGAATTGCTCGGCGGCAGCGAGCTCGACGGCGGCGACGTCACCGAACCGGGTGGCGTCGACGGCACCGGAGGCGGCGGCACCGACGCGGGCGGCGGAGCGGCACCGGCGTTCGGGGCGCCGATCGGGACCTGGCTGTCCGGCGTCGGCAGCACCCCCGTGCGGTACGCCTCGGCCCAGATCAGCACGGTGTTCACATAGGTGTCCGAGTTGTTGTAGCGGAACACGGCCGCGCGCAACTGGTCCGGTTTGGACAGATCGAGCCCGCCGGAGCACAGGTACCGGCCCGTGCCCAGCGCCGCGTCGAAGATGTTGTTCGGATTGGACTCGCCGTCGCCGTTGCCGTCGGAGGCGTAGCCCTTCCACGTCGACGGGATGAACTGCGTCGGGCCGACGGCGCGGTCCCACACCGTGTCGCCGTCGAATACGCCGCCGTCGGTGTCCGGGATGGCCGCGAACGGCCCGGCGCCGTTGAGCTGCGGACCGAGGATCGGTTCGAGGGTGTTGCCCTTCGCGTCGACGTAACCGCCGCGCGCGTGATTGGACTCGATGCGGCCGATACTCGCGATCAAAGCCCAGTCGATGTGGCAACCGGGCTGTTCGGCGATGAGGATGTCGGCGGCGTTGCGGTACGCGGCGAGCGCGGTGACCGGGATGCCGAGCGGTCCTTCGGGGAGTTCGTCCGCGGGGAGCGGGAGCGGGGTCGGGGCGTTCGGCAGGCTGCCGTCGACGCCGATCTGCTGGACGAGCGGGTTCTTCGGGTCGTAGCCGTCGACGAGGGCGACATTTTCGGAATGGACCGTGCTCGCCGTCGCGGCCCAGCTGCCGGCACCGACGACCGCGGCACCGGCCGGGACGACGGCGAGGACCCCTCCGGCCACCGCGGCGATCGTGCGGTGCCGGAGACAGAGTCTCCGGACGTGACCGGTGACCGCGCCTGGCACGTGCCTCACGCGCATACCTCAGAACCCTCCCGGCGGATCACGACTCGGCGATCCGGTACTTGCCCACCCCGTCACCCCTCGACCGTGCCCAGCCTGCCGCATACGGTGACCGGTTTCACCCCATAGCGGAGGACCAGTTGGCCGACATCGGGTGAATTAACCCACCTGGAGGAACTATCTGTACATCGCGCGCGGGTGTTACCCCTGGCAGTCGCCGGACGGCCAGCCGTTCGCCTTGAGCAACTCGAGCGTCTCGTCCCCGAACGGGTTCACCCCGGGACCGACGGCCAGCGTGTGCGCCAGGTGGACGTGCAGGCATTTGACGCGGCCGGGCATCCCGCCCGCGCTGACCTCGTGGCCGAGCGAATCGATGGCGTCGCGTTCGGCGAGGTAGCTCTCGTGGGTGCGCTGGTAGGCGGCCGCCAGCTCGGGGTCCTCGGCGAGCCGGTCGGTCATTTCCTTCATCAGCCCGGACGCCTCGAGCGTGCCGACCATCGACGTCAGCTTCGGGCAGGTCAAGTAGTAGAGCGTGGGGAACGGCGTGCCGTCGTCGAGGCGGGGGCTGGTCTGCACGACCGACGGGTGGCCGCTCGGGCAGCGCGCGGCGACGGCGCGCAGCGCACGGGGGGCCCGGCCGAGCTGTTCCGCGATGATCTCGCGGTCGGCGTCGGTCACCGGCTCAAAAGAAGACTTTTCCGTGCTGTTCACACCCATAAGGCTAACGCGCGGCTGAAGGACGCTTTCCCCGCATAGGACGTGGTGAAAGCTCCCTTCACCGCATCTCATGCGGTGAAGGTCCCCTTCAGCCGCCCGCGACCTGATCCCACAGCTTCTCGTACCAGGAGCCCGCGGGCACCGGCTGCTGACCTTGTGGTTGCCCTTGCTCGGGCGCTTTGTCTTCGGGGAGCTGCACGATGTACGGCGTCTCGCCGGGTTTCACGAAACCGAAGCGCTTACGCGCCTCCGCCTCGATCTGCGCCGGGTCGCTCAGCTCGGCCTTGCGGCCCTCCAGCTGGGTGACGCTCCGCTGCAGCTCGGACTGCAACTGCTGCTGCTCGGTCACCTCGGACTTCTGGCTGAGGTACGTGCGCAGCGGGACGGCGATGGTGAACGCGAGCGCGCACACCACGATCGCCACCACCGCGGCCCGGCGGGTGGTGGACATGCCGAGCACCTTCGCGGCACCCGATGCCCGTTTCGCCGCCAGACTGCGGCGCAGCCGGGTTCGGGCGCGGACCTCCGTCGTCGTCGTGCGACGGGCGCGCTCCGGTCGGCGGCCCCTGCTGGAGCCACCGCCGCCCGCGCGCCCGCTGCTACGACGGGTCGTCCGCGCCCTCCCCCGGTCCGCCATGGCTGATTACCCCTCCGGGCTGAACCGCGGGAACGCGAGGTCGCCGGCGTAGCGCGCCGCGTCGGCGAGGGTCTCCTCGATGCGGAGCAGCTGGTTGTACTTGGCGATCCGCTCGCCGCGCGCCGGGGCGCCGGTCTTGATCTGGCCGACACCGGTCGCGACGGCGAGGTCCGCGATGAAGGTGTCCTCGGTCTCGCCGGACCGGTGGCTCATCATCGACTTGTAGCCGTACGAGGTGGCCAGCGAGATCGCGTCGAGGGTCTCCGACAGGGTGCCGATCTGGTTGACCTTCACCAGCAGCGCGTTGGCGGCGCGGCGGGTGATGCCCTCTTCGAGGCGGTCCGGGTTGGTGACGAACAGGTCGTCCCCGACCAGCTGGACCTTCTCGCCGATCTCGGTGGTCAGCTGGACCCAGCCGTCCCAGTCGTCCTCGCTCAGCGGGTCCTCGATGGACACGAGCGGGTAGTCGCGGACGAGCTCGCCGTAGTAGGCCGACATCTGCTCGGCGCTCTTCTTCGCGCCTTCGAAGGTGTACGCGCCGTCGGAGAAGAACTCCGTCGCGGCGACGTCGAGCGCGAGCGCAACGTCGCGGCCCGGGGCGTACCCGGCCTTCTCGATCGCCTGAAGGATCAGGTCGAGTGCCTCGCGGTTGTTCTTCAGGCTGGGCGCGAAGCCGCCTTCGTCACCGAGGCCGGTGGCCAGGCCGCGGCCCTTCAGGACCGACTTCAGCGAGTGATAGACCTCGGTGCCCCAGCGCAGGGCCTCGCGGAACGACTCGGCGCCGATCGGCGCGATCATGAATTCCTGGATGTCGACATCGGTGTCGGCGTGCGCGCCACCGTTGAGGATGTTCAGCATCGGCACCGGAAGCACGTGCGCGTTCGGCCCGCCGAGGTAGCGGAACAGCTCCAGCTCGGCCGACTCCGCGGCGGCCTTCGCCACGGCGAGCGAAACACCGAGGATGGCGTTCGCGCCGAGGCGGGACTTCGCCGGCGTGCCGTCGAGGTCGACCAGCTTCTGGTCGACGATGCGCTGGTCGACGGCGTCGGTGCCGACCAGGTCCGGGCCGATCTCGTCCAGGACGGCCGCGACCGCGCGCTCGACACCCTTGCCGTTGTACCGGCCGGTGTCGCCGTCACGCAGCTCGACGGCTTCGTGTTCGCCGGTGGACGCACCCGAGGGGACCGCGGCCCGCGCCAGCGTGCCGTCGTCGAGAGCCACCTCCACTTCGACCGTCGGGTTGCCTCGCGAGTCCAGAATCTCGCGAGCGCCTACCTGCTCGATGAGCGCCACGCCATGCTCCTCATGTGGGTTGTGCCTGCGGTGACCGCGCCCAGCCTAGCCGTCACCGCAGTTCACCCGTTGGAGGCACGCGCCACAATGCGCGCCGACCAGACCTAAGAGTCGGTTGGTTCACCTGCGCGAACTTCCCGCCAGCCCGACGGAAGCTCGACGGTGTCCGAGAACTGCTGCCAAAAGGTCCAACTGTTGCCGCCGATGTCGGAGACGGTGAACACCCGGGCGCCGTAGGGCTGATCCTGGGGTGCGTCGATGTCCGCGTCGTCGCCGAGCGCGGCGCGGACGCGCTCGTACTGCGCGTCGACGTCGGGGACGTACACGATGTTCAGCTGCCCGACCGGGCCGTCGACGCCTTTCGCCTGCCAGTACTCGGGGCCGACCCCGGCCAGCTGGATCTTGGCCGGACCGGCGCACAGGGTGGCCTGGAACACCTCTCCGGAGGCGTCGGCGAAGCGCACTTCCTCGGTGAACCCGAACACTCTGACCAGCCACGCGACCGCCTCGGTGGCGTCGGCGTAGTAGAGGTACGGCGCGAGCCCGAGGTAGCCGGGCTCGTTTTCTTCGGCACTGCTCATGGCAGGACAGTCCACCATGACCGTTTCAGCAGTCGAGATCGACCCTGCCCAGGCGTATCGTGGAGCGGACCATGATGGATGCCGAACCCGCCCCAGAACCCGGCGAGGACTCGTCCGGTGAGTCTCGGTTCCACGCCTTCCGGCAGGCGGAGGCGCTGGTCGAAAGCCGCAGGCCGCTCGACGCCCTCAAGGCCCTCGAGCCCTTGCTGAAGGACGAAACCGACAAACCGAGTGTTCAGTTGCTGGCAGGCCGCGCGTACTTCCACTCCGCACAGTTGCGACGGGCCGAACGCGCCTTCACCCGGGTACTGGAGCTGGACCCCACCGATCACTACGCGCGGTTCGTGCTCGGGCGGACCCTCCAGCGCCTCGGCAGGCTGACCGAAGCGCTCGCGCAGATGCGGATCGCGTCGGCGATGCACCCGATCCCGGAGTATCTGGAAGCGATCAGTGAGGTCAACGCGCGGATCGCGCTGCGCGACTGACCTGCCGGCGGGAGCAAGGGACCTTTGCTCTCACTTCGACCTCGCCCGCAGGTGAGCCCGCTCGCCCTGCTTGCCGAACAGCACGAGCAGCTCCACCGGCCCCGGCCCCGCGCTGCCGAACCAGTGCGGCACCCGTGTGTCGAACTCCGCGGCCTCGCCGGGACCCATCGTGAAGTCGCGGTTGCCGAGCAGCGCCCGCAGCCGTCCGCTGAGGACGTACATCCACTCGTAGCCCTCGTGCGTGCGCTGCACCGGCTCGATGTCTTCGACCGGGATCAACAGTTTGAACGCCTGTGGCTGGCCGGGCTGCGCGGTCAGCGCCCACGCGGTGAACCTGCCGAATTTCTGCGGTTTCATCCGGACCCGCGGGTCGGCGGGTTCGGGTTCGCCGACCAGTTCGTCGAGCGGCACCTGATGCGCCGCCGACAACGTGAGCAACAGCTCCAGCGTGGCCTTCCGGGAGCCCGATTCGAGCCGCGAGAGCGTGCTGGCTGAGATCCCCGTCGCCTCCGAGAGCGCGGAGAGCGTGGTGCCGCGCTCCTTGCGGAGCTGCTTGAGCTTCGGGCCGACCTCGGCGAGCCGCCGTTCGATGTCCTCCATGCCCTCAGTTTGCCAAATCGGCAATGAATTTTGCCAATCCTCGAGGAAGTCCGGATGCTCGGGACCATGAGCAACGAATTCGACGTGGTGATCATCGGTGGTGGCGTCGCGGGTCTCAGCGCGGCCTTGGTACTGGGCAGGGCACGGCGCAAGGTCGTCGTGATCGACGGCGGCACCCCGCGCAACGCGCCCGCCGCGCACGCCCACGGTTTTCTGACCAGGGACGGCATCCCACCCAAAGAACTGCTGGAAATAGGCCGTGACGAGGTCCGCGGCTACGGCGTCGAGATCGTCGAGGACGTCGTCCACCGGCTGCGGCACGACAAGGCGGTGGAACTGGCGAGCGGCCGGGTCATCCGCGGTCGCCGGATCGTGGTGACCACCGGACTGGCCGACGAATTGCCGGACGTCCCCGGCGTCGCGGAGCGCTTCGGCACCGACGTCCTGCACTGTCCGTACTGCCACGGCTGGGAGGTGCGCGATCAGCGTTTCGGCGTGCTCGCCACCTCGGAGAGGTCGGTCCACCAGGCGCTGATCGTCTGGCAGTGGAGCAAGGACCTGACCTTCTTCACGCATACGCAGCAGCTCTCGGCCGAAGACCGGGCGAAGCTGACCGGGCTGGGCATCCGGATCGTCGACGGGAAAGTGTCCGAGCTCGCCGTCGAAGACGACCGGCTGACCGGCGTCCGGCTCGTCGACGGGGAATTCGTCGAACGCGATATCGTGTTCGTCGGCCCGAAGTTCGTCCCGCACGACCGGCTTCTCGCCCAAATCGGCTGCGCGCGCACCGAAAGCGGCTCGATCGCGGTGGACGCGCAGGGCCGGACGAACGTGGACGGTGTCTGGGCGGCGGGGAACGTCGTCGATCCGATGGCACAGCTGGTCGTCGCCGCGGGCGACGCCTACCGGATGGCGTCGGCGCTCAACTTCGACCTGGTGCTCGAAGATCAGGGCGCGACGCTGGCGTCCGCGTAGGTGTCGGCCGCGCTGAAGACCTCCTGGACGTAGGGCACCGACGGGTTGAACACCCGCATCGACTTCCACCAGCCGTCCGGCGTGGCGACGTCGTCGCCGGCGGCGCACAGGTAGCGGGCTGTGGCGAAGGCGGCATCGTCGAGGTCCTTCGGATCCGGGTGCTTCCCGTCGCTCCTGGCCCGGGCGGAGTGCTTGGCCCAGACGTCGGCCCGGAGCGTGATCGGGCCGGGCCTGCCCTGGGCCGTTTCGACGTGGGAGATCCCGGCGAGGGTCGCCCACGAGAGGTGGCAACCGGGCTTCTGCCGCCGGAGCCACATCTCGGCCCGGCCGTAGGCGGACAGCTCGGTGACGGAGAGCCGGGTCTTCGCCGCCACCCGGTTCGCCCAGGTCTCGAGTTCGGCCGCGTCGGAAACGGTGGGCCGGTCGGGCGGCGCGGCGAGCCCCGCGCGCGGCGTCGCCACCCCCGGCTGGGGCTTCTGGTCGGGAACCGCGAGCGCGGGCTGGGGCTGAACCGGCGGAGGCGGCTCCTCGCCTCCCGGCCGGTTCACCCCGACGGTCATGATCAGCACCACGCCCGTGAGCACGAGCCCACCCGCGAAAGCGAGCCTGGGCACGTACGGCGGCAGAGGGCGGGCAGCATGCTCCGGGGCTTCGGTGCTCTGCGCGGTTTCAGCCACCCGGTCAGGTTACTTCGCCACACTTCCGGGCGATGCCCCAATCGGCTTACGAAGCGGACCGACAGTAGAACCAATCGGCGACCGGCACCCCTTGACCTCCAGATAAGTGGAGGTATCACACTGCTTTCCATGTTCAGTGAAGCGGAACTCGACTACCTCGCCTCCCAAGGTCTCGGGCGGCTCGCGACGGCGCAGCCGGACGGCACGCTGCAGGTCAGCCCCGTCGGTTACGCCTACAACACCGAGACCCGGACGATCGACATCACCGGCTACGAACTGGCGAAGAGCAAGAAGTTCCGGAACGTGGCCGCGAACGGGCAGGCCGCGTTCGTCGTGGACGACATGCCCTCGCAGGACCCGCCGAGGATCCGCTGCCTCGAAATCCGCGGCCGGGCCGAGGCGCTGACCGGCGCCCGCACCCCCGACGGTCATCTCGACGGCGCGGTGATCCGGATCCATCCGGCGCGGATCATCAGCCTCGGTGTCGACGACCCGGACCACGACCCGCTCGATCTCGTTCCGCACAACCGAAACGTCTGACCGGGGAAGTGAAAGGGGCGTTCCCGACGAAAAACGTCGGGAACGCCCCTTTCAGCGACGGGCACCGTAAACCGCGTAGCTCCCCAAACCGGCCACGGCGAGCACCACCGCGGTCCACGTGGCTTCGGCGACTCCGGCGGGCTGGAAGGGCCAGGTGACCACCAGGTGCACGCTCTCCGTGCCCGACGTGGTGGCCCAGACCACGAACGCGACCGCGAATCCGGCCAGCGGCAACGTCCACCCGAACGCCCCGCCGAACAGCACCGCGGCGACCCCGGCGAGTCCGAGCAGTCCGCCCGCGTTCCGCACGATGATCTCCATCGGAACCCGCTCCGCTTCCCACAGCCGCGGCAGTAGCACGGCGCCGATGCCGACGCCGCCGATCAGCAGGAGATGCAGGGCGCGGCGAGGCGCCCAGCGGATCGCGGCGGTCCGGTCGAGATCGACGTCCTGCCCGCTGAGGCCGATGGCGGTCACCGCGATCGCCACCAAGAGCGCCAGGGAAACCGGGATCTCCGACCAGCGGTCCCGCGCAAAAAACCAGATCACCGCCATACTCGCCGTCAGCGCCGCGAACGACGCGGGCAGGGCACGCGAGCGCGCGTACAGCACCGCCCACCTCATCGGGCCCCACCGAGGAGGATGTCGAGCTGGTTGCCCTGGCAGGTCAGGCCCGCCTGCCGCTGCGCGATGATCCGCGTGCGCTGCACGTCGGGCGGCAGGGCACGGAAGGTTTCCCACTTCCGCGCGACCTCGTTCTTCGTGTCTTCGCTCAGCCAGGAATTCCCGGCCATCCCCCACTCGCCGAGGAACCAGCTCGACGTGATCGACCGCGCGGTGAGTTCGTCCATGAAGGTCCTGTCGACACCATGGAGGGTGTAGCAGGTCGGCGTTCCGCCGCCGGCGACCAGTGTCCGAGTCATGTCGTCCGAATTCAGGACCGAACGGATGGACCAATCCACCAAGTCCACATAGACGGTGTCGGCGGCGCGCGGCGGCACCTCGTCGTAACCCAGCCGCCGGTCCAGTACCGCGACCTTGACCGGCGCGTCTGGCAGAGTGCCCAACAGCCGCAACGCTTCCTTGCCCGGCCCGGCGAGACGAGGCAGCTCGGCTTCGAGCATGCGGGGGACGCAGACCGGGCCGTCGCAGACCATCTCCGTCGCGTTCGGGTCGGCGACCTCGGCTTCGGCCGTGCTGCCGGGAAGAACGGGCAAGGCGATCGCGGCCGCCACCAGCGCGGGAACGACGGCGAGCCCCTTCGCCCGCTTGGAGCGGGCGGCCAGCAGGAGGAATCCGGTCGCGGCCAGTCCGGCGAGCCAGACCACCTGCCCGAGATCCATCCGGCCCGCGGTGGTGGCGAACGGATCCCGGACGACGCCAATCGCGGGCGAGAGCAAGGAGACGTTGTACGGAACGAATCCTCTGACCACGCTGCCCGTCGACCCGCCGAGCTGGAACAGGATCACGGCCACAAAAGTGGCGACGGCCACCGCGGGCGCGGTCAGCGGATGCGGCAGCAACCGGCCGATCCCGAGCCCGATCCAGGCGCCCGCGAGCATCCCGAGCACACCGACCACGACGATCGGCAGCCAGCCGAAGGTGAAGAACCCGCCATTGAGGGCCGCCTGGACGGCGCCGACGGCGAAGATCAGCAGGTAACCCAGCACCAGCAGACCGCCCAGGGCACCGGCGAGTTTCGCGGCCCGGTGCCATGCGGGTCGCGGCATGGTGGCCATGAGCTCGGCCGTGCCGGACCGGCTGTCACGCATGCCCTGGATGACACCGGCGCCGATCGCGATCGGCCACAGGAACACCAGCAGGAAACGGCTCCACTCCGCGGCGTGCGTCCAGTGTTCGTCCCAGGCGAGCGGCGCCTTCGTCCACGGACCACTGAACGAATACAGGAAGCCGAACGCGACGACGAGGATCGCGAGCGTGGCCCAAGGGGCGATGGAGCGGCGGACTTCGGTCCGCAGGACGCGCGTGTTCACCAGTTCCCCTTCCCCGGCTCGTGCCCCAGCAGCGCCGAGTAGCCGCGCTCGATCGGGCTGTCGCCGACGTGCTCCTCGGTCCCGGCCGCGGCCAGCTCGTCCGGAGTCCCCTGGAAGACGAGTTTCCCGTTTTCGAACAGGACGACGTCGGTGCAGGCCGTCGCGACGTCCTCGACGAGATGCGTCGAGACGACGACGCAGGCGTCACGGCCGATCTCCTGGAGAAGGTCCCGGAACCGTACACGCTGCGCCGGGTCGAGCCCGGCGGTCGGCTCGTCCAGCAGGAGGATGTCCGGATCGTTCACGATCGCCTGCGCGATCCCGACCCGCCGCACCATGCCGCCGGACAGCGTCTTCATCCGGTCGTCGGCCCGGTCGGCGAGGCCGACCCGTTCGATCGACCGCTGCACCGCGGCCGGGATGTCCTGTTTGGACATCTCCTTCAGCCAGGCGATGTATTCGACGAACTCGCGGACGGTGAACCGCTTGTAGAAACCGAAGTTCTGCGGCAGATAGCCGATACGGCGGCGCAGGCGGCGCTGATCGGTGAACCCCCCGACGGATTCACCGAGCAGCGCCAGCCCTCCCTCCGCCGGCCGGAGCACCGTCGCCAGCGCCCGGATCAGCGTGGTCTTCCCGGCCCCGTTCGGGCCGAGCAGACCGTGCACCCCCGTGCCGAGTTCCAGATCGAGCCCGTTCACGGCCAGCTTGCGTTTGCCGACCCGGACCTTCAGTCCCTCCGCCTTGATCTGCCACGCGTAGGTCGTCGGTGCGACCTCCGCGGCCCCGACAGCACGCATCATGTTCTCCCCTTCGTTCATCGTTCGGATCCGGTGAGGAGGCCGAAGACGCTCCGCCGGAGCACCACCACGACCGCGGTCAGCGCGAAGATCGCGCCCCACACCGGGAGCAGCCGGGGCTCGAGCGCGGTGGCGCGCCCTTGCGAGGCCACCGCGGGCGCCAGGATCACCGCCATCCAGACCCCGGTGAGGACATAGGCCGCCCGTACCACTCCGATCAGCCCGCCGAGTGCGAGCGTCCCGGTGGTGAAGGCCAGGCTCGGCAGGAGACCGAGCCCGAATCCGCCGCCGGCGAGCCAGCTCGAAAGGCCCTGGATCGGCAAGACGACCGCGAGGACCGCCGTCGTCCGGCGCAGCAGCAGGTAGAGCCCGGCCCTCGGCGTCGAAGTGACGAGTTCGTACGCGGGATCGAGCCCCTTGGCCCACGAGACCGCGACCCCGAGCACCGGCAGCACCGGTGAGAAGAGCTGGACGAACGAGTAGCCCTTGGAGCCGGTGAACCCGAGCGAATCCAGCAGGAAGCCCAGCGCCGGGATCAGGACGATCATCACCAGCCACGGCAGCATCACCGGCGTCACCCAGGTGTGCAGCCGTCCGGTCCACCCCTTTCGCATCGGGCTCGGCCCCGCTTCGGCGAGCCTCGGCCCCAGTCCGGACCAGACGTCGTCCACCAGCGCCGATACCGTCGGAAGGCGGAGCGCGGACAGTCTCCCCCGGCATTCCGCGCACGATTCGAGATGAGCCTCGACCGCCCAGACCTCGTCACCGGCCAAACCGTCGTCCCCGCGGACGTAACCGGCGAGGAGCTGTTCGGACACGTGTTCCTTGTTCACGACAGCGCCTCCCGCATCGCGATCCGAGCCCGCCTGGCGCGGGTTTTGACGGTTCCTTCCGGCAGGCCGAGCAGGACCGCGGTCTCACGGACGGTCAGCCCGTCGAGCACCATCGCCTGCAGGACCTGGCGTAGTTCGGGAGCGAGACGTCGCAGCGCGTCGCCGACGTGGTCGCCGACCGCACCGGCCAGCGCCTCCTCCTCGGCGGCGGGCGCGACGGTGGTTTCCGCGACCGGCAGGGGCTGCGCGTGCCGCGCCCGGCGGCGGAAGGCGTCGACCAGCCGGCGCGCGGCGATCGTCCACAGCCAGCCCACGGCGCTCCCGCCGACGGCGGACCCGGCGAACGCGCCCGCCGCGCGCCAGACCGCGAGGTAGGTCTCCTGCATCACCTCGGCGACGATCTGATCGTCGGCGCAGCGACGGCGCAGGCGCACGGCCAGCCACGGCGACGTGCGGCGGTAGAGCTCCTCGAACGCCGCGCGGTCACCTCGGGCCGTGCGGCGGACGAGCTGCTCTTCGTCCGGTTCCGTTCCTTTCACATCCGGCAAGACGCCGAGATCACCGAACCGGTTCTCACCCGATTGTGTCCTGTGTCACAAACGCCATTTGCTGGCGTGAAGTACATGAAGGACCCCTTCCTGTACTTAGGCGCAAGGAAGGGGTCCTTCATGTACTAGGAAAGGGCGTCAGGAAGTCGGCCAGAACTTGCGCCAGCCGTCGGCCTCGAGCGTCGTCGGCTCCAGACCGGCGTCCCGCGCGGCCTGCTCGGCGGCCCGGATGTCACGCGCGAACCGCTTCGCGACGGCGCGGAGCTCGCCTTCGGGATCGATCCCCGCGCGGCGCGCGGTCGCGGCCACCCGGAACAGCTGGGCGGCCGCTTCGGAACCGTCGGGGAACAGGTCGAGCGGGATCCCGGCGCGGCCGCTGCGCTGGCCGAGCTTCCCGGCCAGCGCCACGGCGGGCTGACCGAGCGCGACACCGTCCACAATGGACTGACGACTCTTCTCGGCCTGCTTCAGTTCTTCCCATTTGAGGTTCTGGTCGCTGACGGTCTCGACCCGGGGAGCGTCGGCGAAGACATGCGGATGACGTCCGACGAGTTTCGCGACCAGCTCGGAAGCGACCTCGTCGATCCCGAACGGATCGTCCGCGTCCTCGACCGCGACGCGCGCGTGGAACAGCACCTGGAGCAGGACGTCGCCGAGTTCCTCGCGTAAGGCGACGCGGTCGCCCTCTTCGATCGCGTCGAGCAGCTCGTAGGTCTCCTCGACCAGGTACTGACGCAGCGACTCGTGTGTCTGGACGGCGTCCCACGGGCATCCGCCCGGCGAGCGGAGCCGGTCCATCACCTCGGCGGCCTCGACCAGCGGAGGAACGGGCGCTTCGATCACGCGCGCACCCGACCTGATCAGCTCCGCGGCCTTCGGTTCCCTTCGCGATCCGGCGATGAGCACGAGATCCCGCACCTGCGCCTCACCGAGCGCGGACACCCCGAAAACGCCGGGATCCACATCGGACGCCGCGTACACGGCCGCGCTGTTCCGCAAGATCGGGAGTGCCGCGGCGGGCAGTGTCGCGCCGCGGGCGATCACGACGACGGCAGCGGTCACGGGTTTTGCGGGGCGGCACCGTGCACAGGCAGCACGATGCCCTTCTTCGAAGCTTCGTTGGGCGCGAGGTCCATCTCGACAACATCCCACACGCCGTAGCGCGGGTTCACCTTGAGGTCGACCTGGCCGAGGTACGACTGGAGGAGCCGGACACCGATCTTGGCCAGCTGCTGGGCGGTGGGCTGCGCGGCCTGATCCGACGCGACGGGCTTGTCCGCGGTCCGCTCACGCATCACGACGACGACCCAAAGCGGCTGCTGCGGTGTCGGCTTGAAGGCGGCGACGGTGTTGGGTTCGAGACCGAACAGGACGGTGGCCGCGGTCGCGGGCGACTGCATGGCGGGCAGCTTCTGGCCGGTGCCCGCCTGGGTGTCGGAGGTCTGCTGATCCTGCGCGATCAGTTCGGCGGCGGCGTTCGGCGAGGCGGCGAAGCGGCGGGCCTTCTCGATCGCCTGCTCGCGCAGCTGGTCCGCGTCGGCGCCGGTGGCGTCGGTCGAGGAGACCGAGCTGAAGTCGAACGTGACGCTGAGCTTGTCCATGTACTTCATCGCGAGCTGGGTCTGCAGCGCGGCGTCGACCAATGCCTCGCGGTGGTCCCGCACCCGCGCCACGAGCTGTTCGACGCTGAGCTCGGGGTCGTCCTGCGGGTTGGCCTCCATCGGCTTGGCCAGCGGATCGTTCTGCAGCGCGTTCACCACGAGGGACTCGTCGACCCCGATGCCTTCCCGCTGAGCGGCGCGCTGGGTGAGGTCGTGCAGGATCTCCTGGCGGACGATCTCGCGGCCGACGAGGTCGAGCTTGTGCTCCTTGGCGAGCTGCTGTCCGTACGGGTGCTCACGAACGGCCTTGTCGATCAGCTGCTGCACGCGATCCACCGAAACGGTCCTGCCGTCGACGATCACCGCCGCGCCGACCTGCCCGGGTCCGGCGTTGCATCCGGCGAGAAGGAGAGAACCGGCAAGAACCCCGACCAGCGCGCGACGGCGCCCCATGATCCGCATCACAGGGCCTACCCTCTCATACCGGCCCCGGCGAGAGAACCAGGTCGTCAGTCGCGATTCGGGCTCGGCCCATCACACGAGTTCCGCCTTCAAGCACGCGAGTTCCGCTTCCAGTCACGCGAGTTACGTCTCCGATCACGCGAGTCCGGAGTTCCTCACGCGACGGGCGCCGGCGACTTCATCAGATTCGTCAGCAGCTTCGCGCACCAATCGAGCAGTTCCTCGTCTCGCAGTGCCGGGGCGCCCATCCGCCCGCCCGCCGGACCCTCCGTCGGCTTCGGCACGGAAACCGTGTTCGTCACCGCCTTGTAGAGAGCCTTGGGGTACAAGCGCTTCAGCCGCACCAGCTGCGAGTCCGCCAGCGGCAAGGGCGCGAACCGGATCGACGTACCCTGGGCGGCGACCTCCGTGACCCCGGCCGCGCGGCAGGTGTGCCGGAACGCGGCGACCGCGAGCAGCCTCCGCACCGCGGCGGGCGGCTGGCCGTAGCGGTCGACCAGTTCCTCGCGGACGGCGTCGAGCCCGGCCTGGTCGGGCGCGGCCGCGATCTTGCGGTACGCCTCCAGCCGCAGCCGCTCGCCCGGCACGTAGTCGTGCGGGATATGCGCGTCCACCGGGAGATCGACGCGGACGTCGGCGAGTTCTTCCTCCTCCGCCGTGTCCGCACCCGCGTGACGGCGGAACGCGTCGACCGCTTCGCCGACGAGCCGCACGTACAGATCGAAACCGACGCCGGCGATATGCCCGGACTGCTCCGCGCCGAGGATGTTGCCCGCGCCGCGGATCTCCAGGTCCTTCATCGCGACGGCCATACCCGCGCCCAGTTCGGTGTTCTGCGCGATGGTCGCCAGCCGGTCGTGCGCCGTCTCGGTGAGTGGTGCCTCCGGCGGATACAGGAAGTACGCGTACCCGCGCTCCCGCCCGCGCCCGACGCGGCCGCGCAACTGGTGCAGCTGCGCGAGACCCAGCAGGTCACCGCGTTCCACCAGCAGCGTGTTGGCGTTCGAGATGTCCAGCCCGGTCTCGACGATCGTGGTGCAGACGAGCACGTCGTACTCGTTCTCCCAGAAACCCTGGATGATCTTCTCGAGTTTGTCCTCGTTCATCTGCCCGTGCGCGGTGACGACGCGGGCCTCGGGCACCAGCTCGCGAATGCGCTTCGCGGCCTTCTCGATCGACGAAACCCTGTTGTGCACGTAGAAGACCTGGCCGTCGCGCAGCAGTTCGCGCCGGATCGCGGCACCGACCTGTTTGTCGTCGTACGCGCCGACGTAGGTCAGGATCGGGTGCCGGTCCTCGGGCGGGGTCAGGATCGTGGACATCTCGCGGATCCCGGCGAGCGACATCTCCAGCGTCCGCGGGATCGGCGTCGCCGACATGGTCAGCACGTCGACGTGCGTCCGCAGCGCCTTGATGTGCTCCTTGTGTTCGACGCCGAACCGCTGCTCCTCGTCGACGATCACCAGGCCGAGGTCCTTGTACCGGATCCCGGTCTGCAGAAGGCGGTGCGTGCCGATCACGATGTCGACTTCACCGGAAGTGAGCTGCTCGAAGATCGCGTCCGACTCGGGTTTCGAGGTGAACCGCGAGAGCCCCCTGATCTTCACCGGGAACGAACTCATCCGTTCGGTGAAGGTGTTGAGGTGCTGCTGCGCGAGCAGTGTCGTGGGCACCAGCACCGCGACCTGTTTACCGTCCTGCACCGCCTTGAACGCCGCGCGCACCGCGATCTCGGTCTTGCCGTAGCCGACGTCGCCGCAGATGACGCGGTCCATCGGGACGCCGCGTTCCATATCCGCCTTGACCTCGTCGATCGCGGCGAGCTGGTCGTTGGTCTCGGTGAACGGGAAGGCGTCCTCGAGTTCGCTCTGCCACGGGGTGTCCTGCCCGAACGCGTGCCCTGGGGCGGCCTGCCGCGCCGCGTAGAGCTGCACGAGTTCTGCGGCGATCTCCTTGACCGCCTTCTTCGCCTTGGCCTTGGTGTTCTTCCAGTCCGACCCGCCGAGTTTGTTCAGCGTCGGCAGCTCGCCGCCGACGTAGCGGGAGACCTCGTCGAGCTGGTCGGTCGGGACGAACAGCCGGTCCCCTGGATGCCCGCGTTTGGAGGAGGCGTACTCCAGCAGCAGGTACTCGCGGGTCGCGCCGGCGACGGTGCGCTGCACCATCTCGACGAACCGGCCGATGCCGTGCTGGTCGTGCACGACGTAGTCGCCCGTCTTGAGGGCGAGCGGGTCGACGGCGTTGCGGCGCCGCGACGGCATCTTGGTACTGAAGTCCTTTGTGGACGTTCCCGCGCCGGAGCCCCGGCCCGTGAGGTCCGATTCGGACAGCACGACCAGCGCGCGCTCCGGCGAGACGAAACCGTCCGAAAGGCCGCCGCACGTCACCGTCACGACGCCGGGTGTCAGCGGACCGGTGATGCCTTCGGCGAGCGCCGCGGGCACCTCTCCCGCCGACAGCTGCTCGACGGCGCGCGCCGCGGTGCCGTGCCCGGCGACGACGAGCACCGCCGTCCCGCCCGCGGCCGTGTGCGCGCGCAGGTCCGTCGTCGCGCGCTCGACCTCGCCGCGGTAGTTCGGCGCGGCCTCGATCGAGACGCGGTAGACGTCGGGATCGTCGCTGGCCAGCTGCGTCAGCGTCCACCAAGGGCGCTTCGTCTCCTGAGCGTGCTTCGCGATCCCCGCGAGGTCTCGGTACGCGGAAGCGCCGAGGTCGATCGGAGCCTGACCGCCCGCGGCGGCCGTGGTCCAGGACGCTTCGAGGAACTCCTGCCCGGTACGGACCAGGTCGGCCGCGCGGGCACGGATCTTCTCCGGGTCCGCCAGCAGCACGTGCGTGCCCTCGGGCATCGCGTCGGTCAGCAGGTCCAGCTCGCCCTCGCACAGGACGGGGATGAGCGCCTCCATGCCCTCGACGGGGACCCCGCCGGAGAGTTTGGTGAGCATCTCGGTGAGCTGGGCGTCCGCTTCGTACGTCGTCGCCAGCTCGGCGGCCTTCGCGCGCACCGCCTCGGTGAGCAGCAGCTCACGGCACGGCGGCGCGCTGACGTGCCGGATCTCCCCCGGCAGCGACCGCTGGTCCGACACCGCGAACGCGCGGATCTCGCTGACCTCGTCACCCCAGAACTCGACCCGCACCGGATGCTGCGCCGTCGGCCCGAACAGGTCGAGGATGCCGCCGCGCACGGCGAACTCGCCGCGTTTCTCGACCATGTCCACCCGCGTGTAGGCGAGCTCGACCAGCCGCTCGAGCAGCCCTTCGAAACTCTGCTCCTCGCCGACCACCAGGTCGATCGGCGCGAGCGAACCGAGCCCGGGCGCCATCGGCTGGATGAGGCTGCGGACGGTCGCGACGACGACGCGCAGATCGTCGGCGCCCGTCTTGAGCCGGTGGAGCACCTCCAGCCGCCGGCCGACGGTGTCCGCACGGGGCGACAGCCGTTCGTGCGGCAGCGTCTCCCAGGACGGGAAGTCGGCGACGGCGGCTTCGCCGAGGAAGGACTTCAGCGAAGCGGTCAGTTCGTCGGCCTCGCGGCCGGTCGCGGTCACCGCGAGCACGGAGCGGCCGCCGGCGCCCTCGTCCGCGGCGAGGGCGCCCACGACCAGCTGGCGGGTGGCGATCGCGCCCTGGAGTTCGAGCACCGGGGCACCGGCCCGCTCCACGACCCCGCGAAGGGCCGGATCGGGAAGGATGGAATGAAGGAGTCCGGACAATGGAGCGTTTGTCACCGTCCCAGCCTACGTGGGGGCACCGACAGTCCGCCGCGCGATCACCGGGGCAAGGCGTCGGCGACCATCGGAAGCTGTTCGTCTAACTCGGCCGGTTCCTGCGTCGCGATCCGGATCAGCACGTGTTCGGCGCCCGCGTCCTGGTATTCGCGCAGCCTGTCGGCGACCTGCGCCGGGCTGCCCGCGATCTGCACCTGGATCTTCTCGACGAAGTCCAGCGGAACGCCGTAATTACGCCGCGCGTAGTCCTCCAGCCGCTCACGTGCCCGGATCGGGTCATTCTCGATGAGCACTGTCGCGAACAACGCGGGCGTCACGGGCGTATGGCAGCTTCGCGGATCTTCGCGAGCCCGTCGGCGTAGTCCGCGACGTCGGGCGGATACGGCAGCCAGCCGTCGTAAAGGCGTCCCGCTCGCTCCAGCGCGCCCGGCGTGAACGACGCCAGCCACACCGGCGGGCCACCCGGACGGTGTGGTTCCGGGTACTCCGGAAGCGTGTCGTAGTGCAGCACCTCGCCGTGGAAAGGGCCGCTTTGCCCGCTCCAGACGTGCCGCCACAACGCGACGATGTCGTCGAGCCGGGCGCGACGGCGTTCCCACGGAACGCGGGTGAAGGCGAATTCGGGTTCACTGCGGCCGGCGAACCCCGCGCCGACCCCGAGCGTGATCCGGCCCCGGCTGAGCAGGTCGAGCGAGAGGATCGCGTTCGCGGAAAGCAGCGGATCCCGCAACGCCGGGAGCAGCGCGGCGGTGCCGAGGGTGACCCGCTCGGTTCTGGCGGCGAACGCGCCGAGCAACGTCAACGGATCGATGGGCGCCCGCGCGAGGGTGTCGCCGACCCAGACCGAATCGAAGCCGAGGCGTTCGGCTTGGACGGCGATGGCGACCATTTCCGGCGCGGTGCGCCCGGCGTCGAGGATGGACCGATAGGTGGGGACGACCAGACCGAAGTTCATGCCGGGAGCATCGCCGCGGCGGGGAATCGTCTCAATTCCTTCGAGGGAATGGCGGCACCGGCGACGGCTCGGCCAAGATGACGACCATGGTTTCCGGATTCGGCCCCGCGCTGCGGGGCTGGCGCGAGCGGCGGCGGCTGTCCCAGCTGGAACTGGCGCTCCGGGCCGGGACCACCCAGCGGCATGTGAGTTTCCTGGAAGGCGGCCGGTCGATTCCCGGCCGCGGCCTGGTGCTGCGCGTCGCCGAATCGCTCGAACTCCCGCTCCGGGAACGCAACGGTTTGCTGCTCGCGGCCGGGTTCGCCCCTGGTTTCCCCGAAACGAAACTGGACGATCCCAGGTTGAAGCCGGTTCTCGACGGTATGCGGCGGCTGCTCGACGGGCACCGGCCGTACCCGGCGATCGTCGTCGACCGCTACGGCGTGCTCGTCGCCCGCAACGACGCGCTCGACCTGCTCTTCGAGGACGTGGCGCCCGAACTGCTGGAGGAACCGGTCAACACCCTGCGGCTCGCGCTGCATCCGAAGGGGATGGCGCCACGGGTGCGGAACCTCGCGGACTGGGCGCGGCACATCCTCGAACGGCTGACGCAGGAGATCGCGCACGCGCCAGACGAGCGGCTCGCCGCGCTGCTGGCCGAACTCGAAAGTTACGTTCCGGAGCCGGGGCCGCCCGGCCCGGACCATCTCGGGTTCGCCGTGCCGATGCGCCTGTCCACTTCGGCGGGTGAACTGCGGCTGATCACGGCCATCACGACGTTCGCGACCGCGGCCGACGTCACGGTGTCGGAATTGAAACTGGAGACCTTCCTTCCCGCCGACGCCGAGACGGCCGCGATCCTGACGCGTTGACCGGTCCGTTCCTAGTGGGCGGTCGACCACGGTGGCATGCTGATGTCATGCGCACTTCCGCCGTCGTCGTGTTCGCTTCACTGTCCTTGCTGGTCACGGCCTGTTCCGGGGCGTCAAGCGAGACGGTGCAGAGCGCACCACCGGTCACTTCGAAGCCCGCCGTGTCGGCGTTGAAGGTCGAGCAGGTGACGGCCGGGCTCGAACATGGCTGGGACGTCGGCTTCCTGCCGGACGGGAAGATCCTCGTCACCCAGCGTCCCGGGAAGCTGGCGCTGGTCGAAGGTGGCACGAAACGCGACGTCGCCGCCGACTTCTCCGACGTCCACGTCCGCGGCGAAGGCGGCCTGATGGGGATGGTGGTCAGCAAGGACTTCGCGACTTCGCGCGAGTTCATCACCTGCCAGACCCACAAGGAGGGCGACACCGCCGTCGACATCCGGCTGGTCACCTGGCGGCTGTCGGACGACGGCGCGAGCGCGACGAAGGTCAAGGACCTCCTGACCGGGCTGCCGGTGAACCCCAGCGGCAGGCACTCCGGCTGCCGTCCCGCGTTCGGCGCGGACGGCGCGCTGCTCGTCGGCACCGGCGACACCGCCCGCCCGCGGCATCCGCAGGACCGGACCAGTCTCGGCGGCAAGGTGCTGCGCGTCGACGCGAAGACCGGGAACGCGTTGCCGGACAACCCGTTCATCAAGTCCGCGAACCCGAACGAACAGCGCGTGTTCACCTACGGGCACCGCAACGTCCAGGGCGTCACGGTCCGTCCTGGCACCGGCCAGGTGTTCACCGCCGAGCACGGACCGACGATCGACGACGAGGTCAACCTGGAGACCGCGGGCGCGAACTACGGCTGGGACCCGTCCAAGGGCGGCACCGAGACCAGCTACGACGAAAGCGTCCCGATGACCGACAAGCAGCGCTTCCCGGACGCCGTCAGTCCTTTGTGGACGACCGGCGAGATCACCGAGGCGATCTGCGGCGCGGAGTTCCTCACCGGATCGCAGTGGGGAGCGCTCGAAGGCTCGCTGGCCGTGACCGCGCTGAAGGGCCAGAAACTCCTGCTGTTCCGCCTCGACGACGCTGGCAAGGTCACCGAAGTGACGCTGCCGCCCGAGTTCGACGACAAGTTCGGCAGGCTTCGCGCGGTCCGGAGCGCGCCCGACGGCTCGCTCTACATCACGACTTCGGAAGGTCAGGACGACAAACTGCTGAAGGTCACCCCTGGCGCCTAGATCTCCTGCCGGCGTAGGGACACTAGGCTTCCCCCATGACGAAGATCGACCCGGCGACGACGGCGCTCGTCCTGATCGACCTGCAGACCCGGATCGTCGCGCTGGAGACCGTCCCGATCGAAGGCACCGAGGTCGTCTCGAACGCCGTCCTGTTGCGAGACGCCTTCAGCGCGGCCGGCTCGCCGATCGTCCACGTGCGCGCGCACCGAACGGGCGTCGACGAGCAGCCGCCCGGCAGCGAACTGGTCGCCGAGCTGACGCCCCGTGAAGGCGAGCACCTGATCACCAAGCACACGATCGGCGCGTTCTACCGCACCGGACTCGACGAACTCCTGCGCGGACTCGGCGTGAAGACACTGGTGCTCGCCGGGATCGCCACGGAATACGGCGTCGAATCGACACTGCGGGCCGCGATCGACCACGCCTACGAGACCATCGCCGTTTCGGACGCGATGGCGGGTATCGCCGCGATCTCCCACGAATCGGCGGTCACGAAGGTGTTCCCACGACTTGGCGAAGTGCTCACGACCGCCGAGACCGCCGCGGCACTGGGCTGACCCGTGATCGACAAGATCGCCTGGCTGCGTCTGCGCGACGGCCGGATCCTGAGCACCGCCCACGCGGCAAATCCGTGTTCTCTCTGCCCGGCGGCAAACGCGAACCCGGCGAAACCGACACGGAGACCCTGATCCGGGAAATCCGTGAGGAACTGACCGTCGAGATCGTTCCGGCGAGCATCGAGCCCGCCGGGGTCTTCGAAGCGCAGGCCGACGGCCACGCGACGGGGCGGCCGAATTCAGCGGAACGCTCAAGGCAGGCAACGAGATCGACGAGGTCGCGTGGCTCGGCTACGCGGACAAGGGCCGAGTCTCCGCGGTGGACAAGATCATCTTCGATCACCTGCGGGAGACCGGGCTCCTGCGCTGAGGTTCAGTGCAGCCGCAGCTTGGGTTTGTGCTCCAAATTGGACAGACCGTTCCAGGCCAGGTTGACCAGATGCGCGGCGACCTCGTCGCGCTTGGGCTTCCTGGCGTCGAGCCACCACTGCCCGGTGAGCGCGACCATCCCGACGAGCGCCTGCGCGTACAGCGCGGCCAGCTTCTCGTCGTAACCCCGCGCGGCGAACTGCTGCGCGAGGATGTGCTCGACCTGGCTGGCGATGTCGTTCAGCACCGTCGAGAACGTGCCCGTCGAACTCGCGACCGGTGAATCCCGCACCAGGATGCGGAAACCGTCGTGCGAGTCTTCGACGTAGGAGAGCAGCGCGATCGCCGCCTGCTCCAGCATCACCCTCGGGTGTCCACCGTGGAGCGTGGAGACCATCCGGTCGAGCAGCAGCTGCGTCTCGCGGTCGACGACGACGGCGTAGATGCCTTCCTTGCCGCCGAAATGCTCGTACACCACCGGCTTGGAGACGTTCGCGCGATGCGCGATCTCCTCGATGGACGTGCCTTCGAAACCCTTCTCCGCGAACAGGGCCCTGGCGACGTTGAGCAGTTGCTGCCTGCGCTCGGTCCCCGTCATCCGCACCCGGGCCACCGGGGCGACAGGACGCGCCCCGGTGACCGCTTCACGTTTGGTCCGCCTTCTCCCCGCCATCGCAGAAGACTAACGCGACCTCGCTATTTGCTTTCAGTGGCGATGCGCGCGAGGCGCTGCGGGGTCGGCCAGCGCACGTCGTAGGCCCAGCCGAACTTCTCGAAAATCCAGATCAGCCGCGCGGAAATGTCGATCTGGCCGCGCTGCACACCGTGCCGCGCCGAGGTCGGGTCGGCGTGGTGCAGGTTGTGCCACGACTCGCCGAAGGAGAAGATCGCCAGCGGCCAGAAGTTGGCCGACTTGTCGCGGGCCGCGAACGGGCGCTCGCCGATCATGTGGCAGACCGAGTTGACCGACCAGGTCACGTGGTGCAGCACGCAGACGCGCACCAGCCCGGCCCAGAAGAACGCGGTCACCGCGCCCCAGAACGACCAGGTGATCAGTCCGCCGAGGATCGCGGGCAGCACCAGGGTGAGCAGGCTCCACAGCCAGAACAGGTCGTCGACCTTCTTGATGGCCGGATCCTTCACCAGGTCCGGCGCGAACCGTTCCGCGTTGGTCTGGTCGCGGTCGAACAGCCAGCCCATGTGCGCGTGCCAGAACCCCTTGGCGATGGCGACCGGCGAGGTGCCGAACAGCCACGGCGAATGCGGGTCGCCGTCGCGATCGGAGAAGGCGTGGTGGCGCCGGTGGTCGGCGACCCAGGTGATCACGGGGCCCTGGACGGCCATGCTGCCGGCGATCGCCATGGCGACGCGCAGCCACGGCTTGGCCTTGAACGAGCCGTGCGTGAAGTAGCGGTGGTACGAGACGGTGATACCGAGCCCGCTGATCGCGTAGAAGACCACGAACAGGCCGACGTCGACCCAGGTCAGTCCCCAGCCCCAGGCGAACGGGACGGCCGCGAGAAGCGCGGCGAGCGGGAAGATGACCCCGAGGTAGACCGAGAGCTGCACCGCGCTCGATCGGTGTCCGTCGATTACCGGTTTGGGGCCCTTCGCGGGCTTCTGGGAACGGTCGAGGGTAGCCGTCATGCAGTCACTTCTTTTCTACGCGCAACCCCGAGGGTTTCCCTAAGGGTGACCTTACCTACGATGCCGTAAGTTACGGTACAGGAGGTTTGGTCCCCTGTGGAGTGCCCGCGACGGTGAGGTAACCCCCGGGCGCACGCGGAGGTCTCCGGCATGGCTATCCTGACCAGGATCGATCCGCCGTAGTGTAATCGGCAGCACTTCAGATTTTGGTTCTGACAGTTCAGGTTCGAATCCTGGCGGCGGAGCAGACGAACAGATGACCAGCGGCGTTTTCAACGGTGGGGGTGTGTGCGGCTGACCGAGGACGCGACGACCAGTGGCAGGCGGCCGGCGCTTGCGGAGATGTCCGACGCCTGGCTCCACGGTCGCGCGCGCGAACTCGGGGCGGCCATCCAACGGGTCAGCTACGCCGAACAGCTGGACATCGTCACCAGCCTCGACGAGCTCCTCGACGAGACACAGCGCCGTGGCGAACCCTTGCTGGTTGCCCAGCTGCTGCGCTATTCGGCGATGGCCAGGCTGGTCACCCGCGGCCTCGCCGCCGAAGCCGAGCCCCGGCTCGACGAAATGCTCGCGCACACCAGGCGGCACGGGCTCGCGTTGATGCGGGCCGACGCGCACGCCATGCGCGGCCGCCGTCTGGTGATCGCCAAACAGGAGGACGCCGCCCTCACCGAGATCGCCAGGGCGCTGGCCATCCTCGACGACTCCGCGGTCCCGGACCGCCAGGTCGGCAGGCGCAACTGGGACCGGATGCTGTCCACGACCCTGGTCGACTGCTGGCTCGTGCTGAACCAGCTGGGCGTCTACGAGGCGGCCGAGGAGGCCATCGCCCGCGCCGCGCAGGCGATCCGCGACAGCGCGAGCCCGCACGAGATCGCGCTCCAGCTGATCAACCGGGTCAAGATGCTGCTGGGCTGGGGTCTGCGGCTCGAACGCATCGAGCGTTACGACGAGGGCGCGGACAAGTTCCGCACCGCGGCGTCGATGGCGCAGGCCGCCGAAGGCCCGTTCACCGAGTCGCTCTTCCCGCGCAAGGCCGGGGTGCCCGCGATCGACCAGGTCGGCGTGCTCGCCGCGGCCGCCGCGCTGGCGTCGCCCGATTCGTCGCATATCGAACGCCTGAACTCGCTGCTGCATCCGGAACTGGTGTTCCCGCACGAACGCGAGATCATCGCCATCGCGCTGGCCCGCTGCCTGGACAACGACGGCCGTCGCGAGGACGCCCTGCAGGTACTCAAAGAGGTCCGCGAAGACAACGAGGACGGCTCGCTGCCGTCGATGCGGTTGAACCTCGCCCGCGAGCTCGCCAGGCTCGACACCACCCCGGACTACGCGTCCGGGGCGAGCCAGTCGCTGATCGACTACGCGACCATCCTGGAAACGGAGATGTGGTCGCTGCGGGAATCGCAGATCGCCACGCTCAACGCGCGCCGCGAGCACGAACGCCTGTCCGCCGAGCACGGCGCGATCACCCAGCAGGCCCTCCAGGACCCGCTCACCGGGCTGCCGAACCGGCGCGCGCTCGACGAAAAGCTGCGTTCGCTGGCGTCGTCCGCCGACGCCCAGCCGCTCGCGGTCGCGCTGGTCGACCTCGACGGTTTCAAGGACGTCAACGACAAGCAGTCGCACGCCGAAGGCGACAACGTGCTCCGTGTCATCGCGAGCACGCTGCGCGACGCCCTGCGTGGCGACGACGTGGTCGCCCGCTACGGCGGAGACGAGTTCATCGTGCTTCTACCTGGGGCTCCGGCCTCCGCGGCGAAGCAGGCGCTGGGTCGTTCTGTGAATGCCGTCGCATCTCTGCCGCATCATCTTTCGCACGGCGTCACCCTCTCCGTCGGCCTCGTCTCGCTCCGCCCGCAGGAGCGGGCCGAGCAGGTCCTCGCCCGCGCCGACGCGGCCATGTACCAGGCGAAACGCGGCGGCGGGAACCAGGTTTCGTCGGTGAACTCGATGGCCATCGACCCGGCGACCGGATGGCCCGGCGAGGATGCTCCGACCGACCCCGCGTGGGACTCCGAGCAGCCCACGTAGGATCAATGCCCGACAACCACCGTTGGTGAAATGTTGGGAGAGCCGTGACCGGCCCGCTGAGCACGTTGATCCTCGCCGCGGGTGAGGGCACCCGCATGCGTTCGTCCACCCCGAAGGTGCTGCACCCGATCGCCGGCCGCCCGTTGGTCGAGCACGCGGTGCGGGCCGCCGCGGGACTGAACCCGGAGCACCTGGTCGTCGTCATCGGCCACGGCCGCGACTCGGTCGGCGCCCGGCTGGAAAAGGTCGGCGAGGCACTCGGCCGCCAGGTCGTCACGGCCGTCCAGGAAGAGCAGAAGGGCACCGGGCACGCCGTCTCGTGCGCGCTCTCCGCGCTGCCCGCCGGACTGACCGGCACCGTCGTCGTCAGCTACGGCGACGTCCCGCTGCTCGACACCGAAACGCTCGCTTCCCTGGTCGCCGAGCACACCTCCACGGGTAACGCGGTCACCGTGCTGACCGCGGTCGTCGGGAACCCGACCGGTTACGGCCGGATCATCCGCGACGAAAACGGCGTCGTCACCGCGATCGTCGAGCAGAAGGACGCCACCCCCGAACAGCACGAAATCGCCGAGATCAACTCCGGCGTCTACGCCTTCGACGCTTCGGTCCTCGTCGACGGGCTCTCTCGGCTTTCGACGGACAACGCGCAGGGCGAGCTCTACCTCACCGACGTCCTCGGCATCGCCCGCGGCGACGGCAAGGGCGTCGGCGCGCTGGTCATCGACGACCCGTGGGTGACCGAAGGCGTCAACGACCGGGTCCAGCTCTCCGTCCTCGGCGCCGAGCTGAACCGCCGGATCGTCCGTGGCTGGCAGCAAGCGGGCGTCACCGTCGTCGACCCGGCGAGCACCTGGATCGACGCGGGCGTCACCCTGTCGCGCGACGTCGTCATCGAGCCCGGCGTGCAGCTGAAGGGTTCGACCTCGGTCGGCGAGGGCGCGCAGATCGGCCCGGACAGCACCCTGGAGAACGTCTCCGTCGGCGCGGGCGCGTCGGTGGTGCGGACCCACGGTTCGGATTCGGAACTGGGCGACGGCGTGAAGGTCGGCCCGTTCACCTACCTGCGTCCCGGCACCAAGCTGGGGACCAAGGGCAAACTCGGCGCTTTCGTCGAGACGAAGAACGCCGACATCGGCGCCGGCACGAAGGTCCCGCACCTGACCTACGTCGGCGACGCGACCATCGGCGAGAACAGCAACATCGGGTGCTCCAGCGTCTTCGTCAACTACGACGGCGTGAACAAGCACCACACCACGATCGGCTCCCATGTGCGGCTCGGCGCGGACAACACGTTCGTCGCCCCGGTGACCATCGGCGATGGCGCCTACAGTGGGGCAGGCACCGTGATCAGGCAAGACGTGCCCCCGGGCGCGCTCGCCGTGTCCACCGGGCCGCAGCGCAACATCGAAGACTGGGTGTCCCGGCGCAGGCCGGGCACACCCGCGGCGGAAGCAGCTTCCGCCGCGAAGCAGGACACCACCGCCGTGTCCGATTCAAACAAGGGAAACGACGGGGAGTCGCCAGCATGAGCTCGAAGTCCGGAACACCGAAGAAGAACCTGATGCTCTTCTCCGGGCGCGCCCACCCGGAACTCGCGGAAGAGGTCGCCAAGCACCTCAACGTGTCGGTCGTTCCGCAGACCGCGCACAACTTCGCCAACGGGGAGATCTTCGTCCGGTTCAACGAATCGGTGCGCGGGACCGACGCGTTCGTGATCCAGAGCCACCCCGCTCCCATCAACGAATGGGTGATGGAGCAGCTGATCATGGTGGACGCCCTCAAGCGCGCGAGCGCCAAGCGGATCACCGTGATCATGCCGTTCTACCCGTACGCGCGGCAGGACAAGAAGCACAAGGGCCGCGAGCCGATCTCCGCGCGCCTGATCGCGGACCTGTTCAAAACCGCGGGCGCCGACCGGATCATGACGGTCGACCTGCACACCGCGCAGATCCAGGGCTTCTTCGACGGCCCCGTCGACCACCTGCTCGCGCAGAACGTGCTGGCCGCGCACATCAACAAGACCTACCACGGCGAGAACATCACCGTCGTCTCGCCGGACTCGGGCCGCGTGCGGCTTGCGGAGAAGTGGGCGGCGCAGCTGGGTGACCGGCCGATCGCCTTCATCCACAAGACCCGCGACCCCGACAAGCCGAACCAGGCCGTCGCGAACCGCGTCGTCGGCAAGGTCCGCGGGCAGCTGTGCGTGCTGATCGACGACATGATCGACACCGGCGGCACCATCGTGAAGGCGACCGAGGCCCTTCTCGACGAAGGCGCGTCCGACGTCGTCATCGCCTCGACCCACGGCATCCTGTCCGACCCCGCCACCGAGCGGCTGTCGAACTGCAAGGCGCGCGAGGTCATCGTCACCAACACGCTGCCGATCCCGGAGGAGAAGCGGTTCCCCGGGCTGACCGTGCTGTCCATCGCGCCGCTGCTGGCGCAGGCGATCCAGCAGGTCTTCGAGGACGGGTCGGTCACGTCCCTCTTCGACGGCAACGCCTGATCCAGGAGAAGCAAGGGACCTTTGCTATCGCTCTCTTTCGGAGAGTGACAGCAAGGGTCCCTTGCTCGTTTTCGGCTCCTCGCGAAACGACGCGCACCCGGCCGCCCGGCGTGGCTAGGTTCCGTACATGGGGAATTTCAAGTTCGGCGTGAACCTGTGGGGCGCCGAGAACCGTGAAGACTGGGTCGCGAAGTGCCGCCGCGTCGAGGCCCTCGGATACGACGTCATCTCCGTGCCCGATCATCTCGGCCCGGGACGGAACGCGCCTTTCCCGGCGCTGACCATGGCCGCCGCGGTGACCCAACGGCCCCGCGTCGGCACTCTCGTTTCCAATATGGCCTTCTACAACGCCGCGCTCTTCGCACGCGAAGTCGTCACGACGGTGAAGATGACGGGCGACCGGCTGGACCTCGGGCTCGGCTCCGGCCACATGAAATCGGAATTCGACGAGGCAGGCCTGCCGTGGATCCCGGCCAAGGAACGTATCGAGTACCTCGCCGAGAGCCTTGACCACCTGCGGGAACACTTCGCAGGTGAAGGAATCACGCCTCCCCCGCTGCTCCTCGCGGGCAACAGCGACGGCGTGCTCTCCCTCGCCGCCCGCGAAGCCGACATCGCCGGCTTCGCGGGGCTTTGTCAAGCACCGGGGAACCCGCCGGGCACGTTCCGGCTCGACGACGCCGAGCGCATGGACGAACGCGTCGCCTTCTTCCGCTCACACGCGAACGGCCGCGATCCCGAACTGAACATGCTCGTCCAGCGGGTCGTCGTCACGGACGACCGGCGCGCGGCCGCCGAAGCCTGGCGTGAAGAGGTCAAAGACCAGGACGGCCTCGACGTCGACGCCCTGCTCGAAACGCCCCAATTGCTTTTCGGCACCGTCGCCGAGATCGTCCGGCAGCTCCATGAGCGTCGCGAACGATACGGCTTCTCCTACATCACGGTGTTCGAACCGATGCTGGAAACGTTCGCGCCGGTCGTGCGGGAACTGTCCGGTCAGTAAGCGACGCAGAAACGCTGACGGCGGTGTTCCGGCTTGTCGATCTCATCGACGAACGCGATCGCGTAGTCGGCGCCGCCGATCTTCGAACCGCCGTTCTCGTCGGTCAGGAGCACGTCGCCGCCGAGCCGGAACTCGCCGGTCCGCTCGCCCTCGGCCCACGCGCCGAACTCCGCGGCCGGGCTGACGTAGAACCAGTCGACGTCCTCGGGAAGCTTCCGGAACGCTTCGAGCACCTCGGCGTGCGCACCCGCTTCACCCTTGTACTCGTCCGGGAAATCGGGGGTGTCGATCAGGCGCGGACCGCCTTCGGCCACGTGCAGGCTGCCCGCCCCGCCGACCACGCCGATCCGCGCGCCGTTGTCCCTCGCGACCTGAGCGATCGAGGGTACCGCGTCCAGCAGACCGCTCTGCCCGTGAACCGCGATGACCAGGACGTCGGCGCCCTTGGCGACATCGGCCAAGAAAGCCTCGTCGTAGAGCGAGCCCGCCCTGGTCCCCTCGCCTTCGGCGTTCCTGGACACCACCAAGACGTCGTGACCGCGGCCGCGTGCCTCCGCGGCGATCTTCCCGCCGGCGTACCCGGTCCCTCCGAACACAACCACTTTCGCCATCACGTTTCTCCTTTTTCATCGGCGACCACGCCGATGCTAAGAACGCGAGTTCGGCTACTTCAACGTATGCAACGCACCCCGAGGTGAGCGTGCAGGTCAGCCGCCCAGCGTGGCGAACTCGGACTTGAGCTTTTCGCGAACGGCGTTGACGTCGACCGGAGCCCGGACCTCACCTTTGGCCGACGGCTTCGCCTGGACCTGATAGCTGGCGTTCCGATTCGGCAGTTTGAACTTGACCTCGCAGGACATGCTCGTCGTGGTGTCCGGCGCCGCGTCGGCGTCCGCCGTGCAGCTCTGCGCGCCGAGGGACTGCGCCGTGAAGTCGACGGTCAGCTTCAGGTGCACGGGCGTCCCGCTCACGCCGCCGATGACGGAGTTGGCGACGTCGATGGTCGCCCGGCAGGTCCCGACGAAATCCGTGCAGTCCAGTTTGTCGTTGACGACGGTGACCCTGACCTGGGTGAGTGCGTCGAACGGCTGCCCGATCCCGCCGATCGCGCCGTCCAGATCCGTCTGGAGCTTCTTGAGCGCCTCCCCGGCGAGCGACTCGACCCGCATCTCGGCACCGAGCGTCTTGCCACCCGCCGCGGCGACGAGGGAAGGCGCGAAACTGACGACACGATGCGGCGCCGCGGTGGTCACCCGCAGTGTTCCGAGTCCGCTCCCGACGTCGTAGACCTCGGTCCCGTCGGGCAACTTCGAACGAACAGGATCGGTCAGCGGGTTCATGCCGGACACCGCGGTCCTGAGTGTCGACGCGGCCTTGCGCGGGTCGAGCACCTCGACGACGTTCACCGGCAGATCCGAGCTGTCCGTACGGACCCAGTTGGTGCCGTACTGGTCGCTGTCGCCGAGCCCGTGCGCCTTCCAGTACTCCGGCGTCGCCGAGAGGTACAGCTGCTTGTCGGCGGAGATGACCTGGATGGTCTGGCCATCGACCGGCAGCGCGCCGTGCGCGCTCCCGTTCCGGGTGATCCGGAACTGCAGTTCCGCGGGCTGACCCGACGCGTCCTTGATCGTCGACTTGTACACGACGGCCGGAGCCTGCTCCAGCGCCTTCAGCGCGCTTTCGACGGCGCCGCGCTGCTCCGCGCGCCGATCCACCCGCTGCTGTTCGGCGGGCGAGATCCCGGCCGCCCCGTCGATCGCGACGTCACAACCGGCCACGAGGCAGCACAGGGCGGCGATCGCGCCGATCTTCGACCGTCGTGCCGGCATCCCGTCCCCTTAGTCTCGCGTGCGAGCAGATCACACCCTAGAAAAGGGGTCGCGCACCACCACATCCGCGGGTTCGCGAAGCAGCTGTCACCGACTTGTCACCTGTACGAGCCACCCGGCGGGACCCCCGCACGACCGGTTGGTCTACACTTTCCCGGTCTCGGCGAGGCGGGTTCCGTGAGCACCTGGTGCCCGACGTGATCGACGCGGCGGCTTGAGTGGCCACACGCGGTCGAGCACGCCTGTGGAATTCGCCGCCGAACACCAGAACCGCCCCGAACCATCCCCACCTCAGCATGATTTCGCTGAACATGTTGGTGAATTGAAGGAGTGCTACACCGTGTCCGAGGTACGCCTGTCCGTCGAGCCCCGCACCGAATTCGGCAAGGGTGCCGCGCGCCGCACGCGTCGCGCCGGCAAGATCCCCGCGGTGCTGTACGGGCACGGCTCGGAACCGCGCCACTACGCCCTGCCCGCCATCGAGTTCGCCCGCGTCGTGCGTGAGAACGGCAGCAACGCCGTCATCACCCTCGACCTCGAGGGCAAGAGCGAGCTGGCGCTGACGAAGACCATCGTCGTCCACCCGCTGAAGAACTACATCGAGCACGTCGACCTGCTGGTCGTCATCCGCGGCGAGAAGGTCACCGTCGACATCCCCGTCGTCGTCACCGGCACCCCCGGCCCGGGCACCCTGGTCACCACCGACCTCGACGCCATCCAGATCGAGGTCGAGGCGCTGCACATCCCCGAGCAGGTCGAGGTCTCGGTCGAGGGCGTCGTCGCCGGCACCCAGATCAACGCGTCGGACGTGGTCCTGCCGAAGGGCGCCACGCTGGTCACCGACCCCGACGCCCTGGTCGTCGCCGTGAACGAGTCGCCGTCCGAGTCCGCGCTCGAGGGCGACGAGGCCGAGGCTGCGGAGACCACCGCCGAGGACGCCGAATAAAGTCACCGATGTGACCGAAGCAGTACTTCCCGGGGCCGGCGAGCAGATCCTGCTCGTCGGCCTCGGCAATCCCGGCCCCCAATACGCGGGCAACAGGCACAACGTCGGCTTCATGGTGCTCGACGAACTCGCGCGCCGCGTCGGCGGCAAGTTCAAGACCCACAAGAGCGGCGCCGAAGTCCTCGAAGGCAGGCTCGCCGGCCAGCGAGTGGTCCTGGCGAAGCCGCGCTCGTACATGAACCTCTCGGGCGGTCCTGTCGTTGGCGCGGCCCGGTTCTACAAGATCCCCCCGGCCGGTGTCGTGGTCGTCCACGACGAGCTCGACGTCGACTTCGGCGCCCTCAAGATGAAACTGGGCGGCGGCGACAACGGGCACAACGGTCTCCGCTCGATCACCAAATCGCTGGGCACGAAGGACTACTACCGGGTCCGGTTCGGTGTCGGCCGCCCTCCGGGACGGCAGGATCCGGCGGATTTCGTGCTGAAAGACTTCTCGACGGTCGAACGCAAAGAGCTCGCTTTTGAGATCGATCGTTGCGCCGACGCCGTTGAAGCGCTTATCAGCACCGGTCTCGCCGCGGCCCAGAATACCTTCCACGCTGGGTGAACCCGCTCACATGGCAGTGCGTTACACCTCGTCACTCGAAGGCGTTTCACCACGCCCCTGATCGAGTCGTGGAATAGCGCGAGCTCTTCCGGGGAACTCTCAAACCCGTTAGGACGGAATGCGGAGATCGCATTCCCCACCGAAACCGGAGAGAGTTTCATGTCGTTTACGGCCGAAGACATCACCGGCGCCACTTTCCCGAACGCCCCGATCGGGCGCCGCGGATATGCCAAACACGAGGTCGACGCGTTCTTGGAACGGATCGCCGACACGATCTCGGACCGGGACGACCTGACGGCCGCCGAGGTCCACCACGTCATGTTCTCGCGTCCGTTGATCGGTAAGCGCGGCTACGACGAACGCGAAGTCGACGATTTCCTCGACAAGGTCGAAGCACAGCTCGCCCAGCGGACCGGCCAGCACGCGCTCGTCGTGCCCGGCGCCCGCGAAGAGGACGAGGCGACCGTCGAACGCGCCGTTCCGGACCGAGGCCCCGTCGAGTTCCTGCGGGAGCGCTAGTGCCCGTCACCGCCTTCGAGGCCAGAACCCGGCAGTTCGACCGGGCGCCGATCGGCGCCCGCGGCTATCACGAACCCGCGGTCGACGCCTTCCTCGAACGGGTCGCGGCGACCCTCGACGGCGATGACGACCTGTCGGTTTCGGATGTCCACAACGTGGCGTTCGCCAAAGCCCCGCTGTCGAAGCGAGGCTACGACCCGGCAGCCGTCGACGCGTTCCTGCGAGACGTCGAAGGAACACTGGCAGGGCTGTCCCGTTCCGACGGCTACTACATAGCGCCCGCTTTGGAGCACACCCATACCCGCAAGCCGCCTTGGCGACGCCGCTGACCATCGGGAGGTGCAGCGAAAAGGCCGGGTCCGCGATGTTCGCGGACCCGGCCCTTTCGTGTCAGCCGGTCGCCGCGTTCTTGGCGATCTTGTCCGCGAACTGGACGGCGGTCGCGGCCCGCTTCACCTTGCCCGAGGGCGTCTTGGGCAGGCTTCCCGCCGGGAGCACCACAACCGCGAAGGGCCGCATGTCGACGGCGCCGCGCACCTTGGCCGCGACCTCCTTCGCCAGCGCCTTCTCCGTTTCCGGATCGCCTGCGAGTTTCGACTCGACCACGACGGCGAACCGTTCACGGCGGCTTCCGGCGTCGAGCCGCACGGCCACGGCGTTCCCCGCCCGGACTCCCTCGACCGAGGTCGCCGCGCGTTCGATATCGGTCGGGTACAGGTTCCGGCCGCCCATGATGATGACGTCCTTGCGACGGCCACAGATGACGATCATGCCGTCGACCAGATAGCCGAGGTCACCGGTGAGCAGCCAGCCGTCCTCGTCCTGTGTCGCGAGCGGCCCTTCCATCGTCAGGTACCCCGGTGTCACGGCCTCGCCGCGCAGGCGGATCTCCCCGACCTCGCGTTCTCCGAGCACGGTTCCCTTGTCGTCGACGATCTCGGCCTCGAGCCCGTCGAGCGGCGGCCCGAGCACCGCGAACGACCGGACTTCGTCGGTACCCCGACGCGGGTCGCCCTCAGGAACCGGCACCGCGCGGTTGTCCGCCTCGAGCGCGTCGGCCTCGACGACGTCCAGCGTCAAGCCGGTGAACAACGGCGCGAACGAAACCGCGAGAGTCGCCTCCGCCATGCCGTACGCGGGGAACACGCATTCGGCAGGCATCTTGAAGCGGGCTCCAGCCTCGACGAACGTGTTCACGGCCGTTTCGTCGATCGGCTCGGCGCCGTTCAGCGCGATCCGGAGCTTCGAAAGGTCGTACGCGTCGTCGTCCTCGACGCGGGCCATCCGCCTGCCGACGATCGCGTACGCGAAGTTCGGCGCGGCCGTGGTCGTGCCGTTGTATTTGCTGATCAGCTGCGGCCAGATCAGCGGTCCCGACAGGAACTCGAGCGGCGTGATCTTGACGAGCTCGACGCCGAACGTCATCGGGACCGTCAGGAAGCCGACCATCCCCATATCGTGGAAGGTCGGCAGCCAGGAGACCATCACGTCGACGTCGAAATCGAACTCGGCCCGGTCGACCATCGCCTTGACGTTCGAATACAGGTTCCCGTAGGTGATCCGAACGGCCTTCGGGTCGGCTGTCGACCCGCTGGTCAACTGCAGGAGAGCGGTGTCCGATTCGGCTGTCGGCACGGGCTCCGCCAGCGGTTCGGCCTCGAGCAGCTCGGTGATGACCTGGAAGGCGATGCCGTGCTCCGTGAGCACCGGCGCCAGCTGATCGAACGGCTCACCAAGCAGAACCAGGTCGGACCCGATCATCCGCAGCACGCGAACGGTGTCCTCGGCCCATTCGGCGAGGTCGGTGCGCTGCGTCGGCTGGTGCAGCATCGTCACACTGCCGCCGGCGAGCCAAACCGCCTGAACCGTCGGCGCGATCAGCGACGGCGCCGCCGCCAGTACCGCGACCGCTTTGCCGGGCTCCAGCCCAGCCGCAACCAGACCCCCGGCGACCCGTTTGGCCTGCTCGTGAATCTCGGCCCACGTACGCCGAACCGGCTCCTTGGGCTCCCCGGTGACCATTCCACGCTGCTGACCTCGCCCCGCCGCGGTGGCGACGAGCGTGTCCACGAACCGACTCATGCGCGTCACACTACTGTCCGCGCTGAACGACCCGCTCACCGTCGAGCGATCTCATTCGATCGCTTCGGAGGTCTCGAGCCACTGGGCCTCGACCTCCTCCTTCTCCGTTTCGACGGCTTTCAATTCGGTGTTCAGCTCGATGAGTTTCGTCGGGTCGGTCGCCGCGGCGAGCAGCGCCGCATGCAGCTTCTCTTCCTTCGCGTGCAGCTGGTCGAGCTTGCGCTCGAGGCGGGACAGCTCCTTCTGGGCCGCCCGCTGTTCCGCGGCGTTCTTCTTGGGTGCGGAGGCTTGCGCGTTGCCGGTCTTCCGGTCTCCGCCGGCCTTCTCAAGGCTCTTGGCGCGCCGGTCGAGGTACTCCTCGATCCCACCAGGCAGGTGGGTCACCTGCCCGTCCCCGAACAAGGCCACGATCGTGTCGCAGACGCGTTCCACCAGGTATCGGTCGTGCGAAACGACGACGAGGCTGCCCGGCCAGGAATCCAGCAGATCTTCGAGCTGCTGCAAGGTGTCGATGTCGAGATCGTTCGTCGGTTCGTCGAGCAGCAGCACGTTGGGCTCGGCCATCAGAAGCCGGCACAGCTGCAGACGGCGCCGTTCACCCCCGGAAAGGTCCTCGACCGGCGTCCACTGCCTCGCGGCGGGAAAACCCAGCTTTTCGGCCAGCTGGGAAGCGGTGAGCTCCTGCTTGCCGAACACGACCCGGCCGGAGACCTCTTCGATCGCCTGCAGCACGCGCAGATCGCCCGGCAGGTCGTCGAGCTCCTGGCGCAGGTGCGCGAGGCTGACCGTCTTGCCCTGGATCCGTCGTCCCGTCTCGGGCTCCCTGTCGCCGCCGAGCAGCTTGAGGAGCGTCGTCTTGCCGGACCCGTTGACGCCGACCAGGCCGATCCGATCGCCGGGCCCGATCCGCCAGGTGACGTGATCGAGGAGGGTGCGGTCGCCGACGGTCAACGTGGCGTCCTCGATCTCCAGCACGGTCTTCCCCAACCTACGGCGGGCGAACGCCTGCAGCTCGACCGAATCGCGCGGTTCCGGCACGTCGGAGATCAGTGCCTCCGCCGCCTCGACGCGGTAGCGCGGCTTCGACGTCCTGGCCTGCGGACCGCGACGCAGCCACGCGAGCTCTTTACGGGCCAGGTTCTGCCGCTTTTCCTCGGCCGTCGCCGCCAGCCTCGCCCGCTCGGCCCGCGCGAAGATCCAGTCGGCGTATCCGCCTTCGTACTGTTCGACGCGACCGTTGGCGACCTCCCAGGTCACACTCGCGACCGTGTCGAGGAACCACCGGTCGTGGGTGACGACAACGACCGCGATCTTGCGGTTGAGCAGGTGATCCGCGAGCCAGCGCACGCCTTCGACGTCGAGATGGTTGGTCGGCTCGTCGAGGACCACGAGGTCCAGTTCACCGGTGAGGGCGGCCGCCAGCGCCACCCGGCGGCGTTCGCCACCGGACAGGTTCGCCGTTTCCTTGTCGATGCCGAGAGCGGTGATGCCCAGACCATCCATAATGGATCGGACTCGCGCGTCGGCGGCCCACTCGTGCTCCGCGCCGTAGCGCTCCAGCACGACGTCTCCGACCGTGCTGCCGTCGGGAAGTTCGGTCCGCTGGGTGACCACGGCCATCCGCAGGCCGCGGACTTGGCTGACGCGTCCCGTGTCCGGCTCGCTGATCCCCGCGAGGACCTCCAGCAGCGTCGTCTTCCCGCCCCCGTTGAGACCGACGACACCGATACGCTGCCCCTCCGCCACACCGAGCGAAACACCGTCGAGCAGCGGGCGCACCCCGAAGGACTTGCTCACCGACTCCAGGTTGACCAAGTTGGCCATGCCTCAGCCGATCCTTTCCAAAAGCTCGCACCACAAACGAATTAGTCGGTGTCCATCTCGGACACCCTCATGCGTGCACCCGAGGCGGCGACGGCCGCGGCGCGTCGTCGCCGCCGACCAGCCGGGCTCCGGGTACCGGACCGTGCGCGACGCGCACCGTGCGACAGACACCCGCGCCGGACAGCTCCGCGGCCACCTCGACGGCCGACTGGGCATCCGCGCACAGGAAGGCACAGGTCGGCCCGGATCCGGACACGGTGCCGGCGAGCGCGCCCGCGTTGACCCCCGCCCTCAACGTGCGGCGCAGCCCTGGACGCAACGAGACAGCGGCCGCCTGCAAATCATTGCCGAGAAGCAGCGCCAGCTGCCGTGGGTCGCCGGATGCCAGCGCCTCCACCACCGGAGTGTGCGAGCCGATTCGCGGCGGGCTGCCCTCTTCACGCAACTTGTCCAGCTCGCCGAACACCCGCGGAGTCGAAAGCCCACGCTGATCGAAGGCCAGGACCCAGTGGAAGGTGTGCCTCGACAAGACCGGCACCAGCTGCTCGCCTCGGCCGGTGCCCAGCGCCGTCCCGCCGTAGAGCGCGAAAGGAACATCGCTACCGAGCTTCGCGGCGATACCCGCCAGTTCATCCCGGGAGATGTCGAGTTTCCAAAGCGACGCGAGCCCCACCAGCGTCGCGGCCGCGTCGGCACTGCCACCGGCCATCCCACCCGCGACCGGGATGCCTTTGCGCAGCACGACTCTGACCTTGGACTCGCCGTCCGCCTTACCGACATGGGCCGCCAACGCCTGCGCCGCCTTCCAGGCGAGGTTGTTGGCTCCTGTCGGTACGGAACCTTCACCTTCGCCGTAGACCTCGACGCCCGGGTCCTCGGTGACCGCGACAGTCACCTCGTCGGTCAGCGAAAGCGCCTGGAACACGGTCACCAGCTCGTGGTAACCGTCCGGGCGTACGTCTCCGACCGACAGGTGCAGGTTGACCTTGGCGGGAACCCTGACGGTCACTGGGGGCGGTACGACGGCGAGCACGCGTCAAGCCTACGTGGCCGCTCCACTTGCGCTGTCACCAGGAGAAAGAGAATGGACGGGTCAAACACGAACGGGCCGCCCCGGACGAGGTTCGTCCTGAGCGGCCCGTTCGTGGAGAAATCAGGCGGCGACACCCTGCGGTCCGCGGACCGGATGGGTCACGTGGCCGCCACGTTCGGCGATCCAGGCGAGCGCCGCGTCCGCGCGCTCACCACGCACCCCGAGGCGGAACCGGCCGACCGGCGTGTCGCCGATCCGGGTCAGGCCGCCCCCGATGGTGGCGAGCTCGACGTCGAAGCGACCGGCCGCCTCCGGCAGCAGCGCACCGACCGAGGCGAAGCCGACGAGCACGACGTCCACCGCGCGGTCGTACTTCGAGGCCTGTGCCCGCCCGGTTTCGATGGCGGGAAGCAGCGCCTGCGCGGTCCGGCTGTTCGGGTCGGAGACCAGGTCGAGCACGGTTCCGCGTTCGATGATCGCGCCGGCCTCCAGAACCGCGACGTCGTCGCAGACACGGCGGACCACGCCGGCGTCGGGGGTCGTGAGCAGCACGGTGACGCCGAGCTCGGCGCGCGCCCGGTCGAGCACGGTCAGGACCGCACCGGACTCCTCGGGCTGCACGCCCGCGGTCGGGTCGTCGGCCAGGAGCACGGACGGCCCGGCAGCCAGAGCTTTGGCGATGGCCACCCGGCGCAGCTGCCCCGCCGACAGGTCGCCCGGTCGCTGCCCCGCACGAGGGGTGAGCCCGACCAGATCGAGCAGATTGCCGACCCGGGTGCGGCGCTGCGGCCCGTCAAGGCCGAGCTGCTCGAGCGGCGAAGCGATGTTGCCGGCAATGGTGCGTTCGGCGAGCAATTCCGGCTTGGTGCTCACGACTCCGACCTGGCGCCGGATTTCGCGGAGCCGACGTCCGTCGAGTGTCCCGGTGTTGAGGCCGTCGAGACGAACGACGCCTCGGTCGGGACGCTCCTGAAGACCGATGCACCGAGCGAGAGTCGATTTGCCGGAGCCCGCCGGACCGACGACTCCGAACAGCGAGCCGGCTTGGATGTCCACGCTCACATCGCGCAGTGCGACGACAGGGTTTCCGTTGAGGGGAAAGGACTTGGACAGGTTTTCGACAGTGATCACGAAGGGCTCCATGCACATGGGGCGCTGCATCTTTCGAGCGCGCCAACCGTCACCGAGTAACCGTCCGGGAACGGACGGAATCAGAGATAAGGGGAAAGACTCAGGCAGTAACGGTGGAGCGTCGACACGCACTTACCGTGCGGCGACCTTCATCGACGACACGTCGCCTGGTCAGCAGGAGCGGGTGGGTGACCCTGTTCATTAGGCACAGCCTCCATCGGTCCTGGCTGTAGCACCTGCCCTGTGGAGGGTGGTTGCTGCGACTTCGGCGAGCCAGGTCTCTCAGTCGCTCGGGATGGCTCATTGAGTAAAACCGATCCCACCGGATGAAAGCAAGCGCGTAGGCGCAGATCACACGTCCGGCCGCGTCCATCATACAGGATGGGTTGCCCATATTCTGAGATGCTCATGGATCTCTCAAGCTCTCAATTGGGGCGCTGCCTGCTAAGACGAGTCCGCCCTTGTCGAGAATCACGCGGCCGCACAGCCTCGGCCTGCCGCCGTTCGCGCGGCTTCGGTCACACCTGCGACAGGTGGTCAGCTCGCGGCCGCGGCGATCCGGGCGAACTGATGAACGTCCAGCTGCTCCCCGCGGGTCTTGGGGTCGATACCCGCCTTTTCGAGCAATTCCCCCGCGCGTTCGGCGGAACCGGCCCACGACGCCAACGCGGCACGCAAGGTCTTCCGCCGTTGCGAGAAGGCGGCGTCGACGACCGCGAACAACCGCTCCCGATCCACGGACGAGACCACGTCGCCCCGTTCGAACGCGACCAAGGCGGAGTCGACGTTCGGAACGGGCCAGAACACCGCCCGGGGCACCGCAGCGACCTTGCGCGTCTTCCCGTACCAGGCGAGCTTGACGCTGGGCACGCCGTAAGTCCGGCTTCCCGGCCCCGCCGCCATCCTGTCCGCGACTTCGGTCTGGACCATTACGAGACCGCTGGCCAGCGACGGCAGTTCGGCGAGCAGGTGGAGCACGACGGGAACGGCGACGTTGTACGGCAGGTTCGCGACGAGCGCCGTCGGCCGTGCGGGCAGATCGTCCGCGGTGATCCGCAATGCGTCCGCGCCGACGACCGTCAGCCTTTCGCCCCCGCCTCGTTCGGCCACGGTGCTCGGCAGCCGCCCCGCCAGGACAAGATCGATCTCGACCGCGACGACCTCGGCGCCGGTCGCGAGCAATCCGAGTGTCAGCGAGCCGAGGCCCGGCCCGACCTCCAGGACGACGTCCCCTTCACCAATCCCCGAGAGGTCGACGATGCGGCGCACAGTGTTGGGATCGTGCACGAAGTTCTGGCCGAGCTTCTTGGTCGGACGTACGTCCAGCTCGGCCGCCAGCGCCCTGATTTCCGCAGGACCGAGCAGTTCAGTCACCCGACGATCGTAACCAGGTCCGATAAGCCACGATTGGCCGGTGGACGACGTCGTACTCGATGGAGAAAAAGTCCGGCTGCGCGACTGGCGCCCGTCAGACCTCGAGCCTCTCCTCTACCTACTCGATCCCGCGCGGCCTTGGCACGAAACGAACGGGCCCTACTTCGGCACCCCGACCATGGCCGCCGCCGAATCCACGGCGCGCGAACTCACCACGATCAAGTCCGATCCGCCCGATCCTCGTACCAGCCTCGCCGTGTGCGATCTGAGGGACGGAAGACTGATCGGCCGGGTCAGCTGGTACTGGGAAAGCAGACAGACCGACTGGCGGCGGATGGGGCTGGTCATCTACGACGAGCGGTATTGGGGCGGCGGGTTCGGCACCGAGGCCTTGCGCATGTGGACGACCTACTTGTTCTCCCGCACCGACGCACTCCGCCTGGACTTCGCCACGTTCTCGGGTAACCCGGGAATGATCGCCGTCGGGCGACGGCTTGGCTTCATCGAGGAAGGCCGGTTCCGGCGCGCCCGCCGCTGGTCCGGCGGCGTCCACGACGCCGTCGTCTACGGGGTACTCCGCGAGGAGTGGGACCGGATGCATCACCAGGGGAAGGGGCCGGCCTGATCCCGCCCCAACCATCCGTACGGCTTTCCGAAGCGACACGCATCCCACTCAAGTGTGATCGGCGCAGGTTCGCGCCGCCGGAGCGTGATGATCATCCACCCGATCGATACCGTGCATTCGTTCGAATCTGCCTCGACAATCGAGGGATGACCAGCACAAACATTCCCAAGGCCTTCCCGCTCAACCTGCCGGAAGGTGACGCCGAACTGCTCCTCGACGAGTTGCAGACGCGGCTACGCGAAGGGCGACGTCTTGTCGCCGAAGTCGGCCAGATCCTGGCCGAGATCGAGTCACGTGGTGTCCGTGAGCTCTACGGACACAACTCGATCGCCGTCTTCTACGAACATGTGGCCCGGGTGCCTCGGGCAGAGGCCCAGAGAGTGACCGGCAGAGCGCTGGCGCTCAATTCGAGACGGGCGCGCGACGGCACGTCGATCGACCCCGTCGCGCCCCTGACCGGTACCGCGGCCACCACCGGCGCGCTTGCCGAGGCCAGCATCGACCGGATCGTCACGGTCATGAAGCGGCTGCCCGAGCACGTCACCGCGAGCGCACGCCTCGAGGCCGAGGAGGGCTTGGTCGAGCTCGCCCGCGTCGCGAGACCGCGCGACGTCACGGTGGCGGGCACAGAACTGCTCGCACAACTGGACCCGGATGGAAAACCCAAAGACGACCCCGCTCCGCAAAGGCGGCGGAGCGAGTTCTGGTTACGCCAGAAACGAACCGGCCGTTGGGATATGCGCGGCGACCTCGATGCCGAGACAGGCGCCCGCCTGAACGCGCTCCTGGTGCCGCGGGCCTATCCGGTCCCCGATGGAGAAGCCGACGATCGTTCGCCTGCCGGAAGGCGTGGTGACGCGTTCACGGAGATAGTCGAGCTCGCGGAAACCGGCCCGGACATCCCCTTGCCCCGGACGAGCTCAGAGAAGGTCGCCAAGCAGCCTCAGGCCGCCGAACCCGCCGAGGAGCCCGTAAACCGTCCCAGGCCCGCCCAGGCGCCGCCTCAGGGCCGCCAAAGCCCGCCTCGCGGTGGTGGTGCGCGAGAACCGTCCAGGAACGTGGCCCACATACGGCCTGCGCGCTGGTGGGCGAGGCTCTCGAGACCGAGAGCCGGGAACCCGACTCAGCCTCCGAAGCCCCTAACGGCCTGAAGGCCGCCTTGCGGGCGAACCCGCACGGCGACCTTCAGGAAAGGAGAATGATCTGGCGTCAGGCCTTCTTGCCACAGTGCGGCCAAGCGCCGTAACCGCCACGGTCCTCGCGGACCTTCTCGGCGACAGCGATCTGCTGGGCCTTGCTGGCCTGGTGCGGGTACGCGGCGTACTGGTCGCCACCGTAGGCGTCCCAGGTGCTCTTGTTGAACTGCAGGCCGCCGTAGTAGCCGTTGCCGGTGTTGGCGGACCAGTTGCCGGTCGACTCGCACTGCGCGATGCGGTCCCAGGCGCCGGCGTCTCCGATGACCGGATCGGCGGGCTTCTTAGTACCGACCTTGACGATCTTGGGCTTGGCCTCGGTGAGGACCTCCTCCGAGACCTTCTCGCGGCCGACCTCTTTGCCGTTGCGCTTGGTGACCTTGTAGGTCACGGTCTTCTCGCCGGGGGTACCCGGGTCCTCGACCTTGGTCTTGCCCTTTTCGAGGTTCGGGTCGTCGACCTTCTGCTCGGGCGGCGCGATCGTCTCGTTCTGCTTGACCATGGTGACGCCGGTCCGGCTGATGTGGACCTCGGCGCCGTCGACCAGCTTGACGTCGAGACCGCCGACGGCCTCGTCGTCCGGGCCGAGGGTCATCCGGAGCTCACCGAGGAATTCCTTGGTGGTGACCGAGTTGGTCTGAACCTTGCGCGGTTCGTTCGCGCCGTCATAGACGGTGACGTTCTTGAGAGTCTTGACCTCGACGGTGGCACCTTCGAGTGGCAGCTCGCCATTCTGCGGGAGCGAGGTCCAGGTGCCGGCCTTGGCGAGGTCGGCTCGACCGAGCTGGTTCAGCGCGTCGCCGAGGTTGGTCGCGCGGACCCAGGACTCCTGCTGCGGTGCGCCGTCGACGATCAGGTTGAGCTTGCGACCGCGCTCCAGCTTGATGACGCCGCCGTCGCCCACCTCGGCCTGAGGCGAGGGCGAGAGCGAGTCGTGCGCGCCGACCGAGAGGCCGGCGTCTTCGAGGACCTCGCCGACGGTGTCGCCGAAGCTGTGGACGGTCTGCTGCTTGCCGTCGACGTCGAGCGTGACACTCTTGTTCATCGCCATCGCGGCCGCGCCGCCACCGCCGAGGGTGAGCAGCACCGCCATGACGGTTCCCTTGAGGAAACGCTTCTTCCAGACGCGGGTCGCGCTCGAGATGACCTCGTCCTTGGTCGCGGCCTTCATCGGCGCGCCCGCGGTGCGGTCCTCGGCCAGCTCGTCCGGGATGACGATCGGCGGGAGCATGGTGGTCTCGGCGCTGATGAGGCGGATCAGCTCGTCGACGTCGACGTTGATCTCGGCCATCAGGGTGTCGGCGTCGGGGCCGAGCGCGGCCAGGACGTCCTGGTGCGTGATACGCGGATCGTCGGAGTAGTCCAGCTCGCCGTACTGAGTGTCGCGGTCGAGCACGGCAACCGAACCGGCGGAAGCGAAGGTGTTCGTCTCTGCGCCGAGGCGCGAGCCATCCTGCCTACTGCTACCAGTCACTGGGTCGTTCCCTTTCCCAAGACGTCGAGGAGCTCGACAACCACTCCACTACGTCCTTCGTCTCGATGCGCGCTTCGCACACCTCTAGAAGTCCGACACCCGCAGCCAGCGCCATCGTCACGGTTCCAGGCCGTACCTCTCCTGGTTCCGCTTCCCCGACGTGCACTGACGTGACTGTGGGCGTATCAGCCGGAAACCGCATGAACGGGTACCGACCGGCACGATCACGGGACAGTAACGAACCTCGCCGGGTTGCGCAAACACCGCCCGGAGTGTCGTGACGTTGGTCACTCATCAGAGTGGACCATTGCTGATCACTAATGTCGCAATCCGTTCAAGCGGTGGTGACTGTCGGCAATCCGAAGACCCGTTCAGCGGTCTTTCGGACCGATTCGGCCACCTCGTGTACCGCCTCGCCCCTGAGCGACGCGAGGTGCCGGACCGTGTAGGCGGCGCAGTAGGGCTCGTTCGGTCGCCCACGGAACGGATGCGGGGTCAAGAACGGCGCGTCCGTTTCGACTAGGTACTGGTCCGCCGGAACGATCCGCGCCGCCTCGTGGAGCCCGCGGGCGTTACGGAAGCTGACCGTGCCGGCGAACGAAAGCACGTATCCCGCGTCGACGCAGCGGCGCGCGATGTGCCCGTCTCCGGAGAAGCAGTGGAAGACGACCTGCTCGGGCGCTCCCTCTTCCTCGAGGATCCGGAGGACGTCGTCGTGGGCGTCCCGATCGTGGATCATCAGCGGTTTGCCGATCCGCTTGGCGAGATCGATATGCCACCGGAAGGCGTCCTGCTGGGCGTCGTGGGGCGAGTAGTCCCAGTAGTAGTCGAGGCCGGTCTCGCCGACCGCGACCACTCTGGACTCTCTGGCGAGACTCTCCACTTCGGATTTCTCGGGTTCGCCGAAATCCTTGGTGCGCGTGGGATGGATCGCGACGGCGGCCCAGACCCGTGGGTCCCAAGTGGACGCTTCCGCGGCCCACCGGGCGGCCGCGAGATCGTCCGCGACGGTGATCACCCGCGAAACACCGGCGCGTTCGGCGCGGTCGACCATGGCTGTCACGTCAGCCGCGGTGACCGCGCCGCACGCGTCGAGGTGGGTATGCGCGTCCACCACCGATACCGGCAACCTGTCCGGGATCGGCGGCAGTTCCTTCTTCTCCGCACCCATCAGTCGGTCATTTCGAGATCGGCGCCCATTCGGGACCGGTCTCGCCGAGTTCCGGGTCCAGCTTGGCGAACAGCGGGGTCGGCTTCTCCAGCGGCTTGCCGACCTCGATCGGCACGGACTTCCAGCGCGCCTGCTCGGCCTTGTAGTCCCCGGTGATGATGGGGTTGATCCGGCCGGGGATGTCGAGGTCCTCGACTTCCTGAAGCTCGGGCTGGGCCGCCCAAACGCCGGTGCCGCCGAGCGCCTCGTGCACCTTCTGCGCCGAGTGAGGCAGGAAGGGGGTCAGCAGCGTGTTGGCGTCAGAGACGACCTGAAGCGCGGTGTGCAGAACACTGTCGCGCCGGGCGGGGTCGTCCTTGAGCTTCCAGGGCTCCTGGTCCGACAGGTACCGGTTCGCGGCGGTGACGACGCGCATGGCCTCGCTCGCCGCGGCCTTGAACCGTGACCGCTGTAAGTGGGCACCGGCGGTGTCGAACGCCTTGCGGGAGAGCTCCTTGAGCTCCTCGTCGGCGGCCGTGGGGGCATCGGGACGAGGAATGGCTCCGACATTCTTGTGAGCCATCGAGATGGACCGGTTGACGAGGTTGCCCCACTCGTTGGCCAGCTCGAAGTTGGTCCGGCGGACGAATTCGTCCCAGGTGAAGTCGGTGTCCTGGGTCTCGGGTCCCGCGACCGAGATGAAGTACCGCAGCGTGTCCGGGCCGAAATCGCGAAGGAAGTCGTGGACGTAGATGACCGTGCCGCGCGAGGTCGAGAACTTCGAGCCGCTCATGGTGAGGAACTCGCTGGAAACGATCTCGTCGGGCAGGTGCAGCTTGCCGTACCTGCCCGCGACGCCGCCTCGATCACCCTCGCCGTTGTGGCCGAACAGCAGAGCGGGCCAGATCTGGGCGTGGAAGGTGATGTTGTCCTTGCCCATGAAGTAGTAGGAGCGGGCGTCCGGGTTGTTCCACCACTCCTGCCAGGCGTCCGGGTTGCCGGTGCGCCGCGCCCACTCGACGCTCGCCGAGAAGTAGCCGATGACCGCGTCGAACCAGACGTAGAAACGCTTGAGCGGCTGGTCGCGCCAGCCGTCCAGCGGGATCTTCACGCCCCAGTCGAGGTCGCGGGTGATCGGCCGCGGCCGCATGTCGTCGATCAGGTTCTTCGTGAAGTTGAGGACGTTCGGACGCCAGTCGGTCTTGCTGGACAGCCACTTGCCCAGCGTGTCGACGAACGCCGTCAGGTCGAGGAAGTAGTGCTCGGTTTCGACGAACTTCGGCGTTTCACCGTTGATCCGGGACTTCGGGTTGATCAGCTCGGCGGCGTCGAGCTGGTTGCCGCAGTTGTCGCACTGGTCGCCGCGGGCGCCGTCGTAACCGCAGATCGGGCACGTGCCTTCGATGTACCGGTCGGGCAGGGTGCGGCCGGTCGAGGGGCTGATCGCGCCACGGGTCGTCTTGGGGACGACATAGCCGTTGCGGTGCAGCGCGAGGAAGATCTGCTGCGTGACCTCGGCGTGGTTGCCTGTGGTGGTGCGGGTGAACAGGTCGTAGGTGAGGCCGAGCCCTTGCAGGTCCTGGCCGATCTGACGGGTGTACTTGTCGGCCGTCTGCTGGGAGGTCATGCCTTCTTTGTCGGCCTGGACGGTGATCGGGGTGCCGTGTTCGTCGGTACCGGACACCATGAGCACCCGGTTGCCGGCCATTCGCTGGTAGCGGGAGAAGACGTCGGACGGGACGCCGAATCCGGACACGTGGCCGATGTGGCGGGGGCCGTTGGCGTAGGGCCAGGCCACCGCAGTCAACACTGGGGTGCTCATGCTTGTTTAGCCTACGGACGTCGTCTAAGGCATTGTTGTCCGGGAGAGGATCGGAGGCCTCGGTGTCCGCCACGCGTCTGCTGGTGCTGGGTGTCGTGCGCATGTACGGGAAGGCACACGGCTACCAGGTCCGGCGCGAGCTTCTCTCGTGGGCGGCCGACAAATGGGGCAATGTCCAGCCGGGTTCGATCTATCACGCGCTGAAGAAGATGACCACCGAAGGCCTGCTGGAACAGGTCGAGGACGTCGAACCTGGCGGCGGGCCCGATCGGGTCGCCTACCGGCTGACCGAAGACGGCGAGACCGAGTTCGTCGTGCAACTCGGCAGGGCGTTGTCGAGCGACGACGCCACCGGGTACTCGCTATCGGCGGCGGTCACGTTCATGCCGACCCTTCCCCGTGCGCAGGTACTGGCCCTGCTGAAGCAGCAGCTGGCGAACATGGAAGCGCACGCTCAATCGACCCACTACGCCCGTGAGCACGCCGTCGATCTGGGGAAACCGCCGCACGTGAGCGAGCTGTACCGCCTATGGAGCGCGCACGCGGAAGCGAACGTGACGTGGATGCGGGATTTGATCGGCCGTCTCGAAGCCGGCGAGTACGTGATGGCGGGCGAAGGCGACCACGAGGCCGTGTTCGGCGCGCCGCCCAAGTAATCAAATTTGACTACGGAACGACTCCTGGGGCACAGTGCGTCCTGCCACTAGTCAAACTTGACTAGCTGAACGCCTGAAAGGAGTAGACATGATCAAGGCACGCGGCCTTGAGCGGCGTTTCCGCCGCAAGGGCCGCAATGGGGGTGAGGTCCACGCCGTCAAGGGCGTCGATCTCGACGTGTCGGCCGGGGAACTGGTCGGCTTCCTCGGGCCCAACGGCGCAGGGAAGACCACGACCCTGCGCATGCTGACGACGCTGCTCAAGCCCACCGCCGGTGAGGCGACGGTCGGCGGCCGCGACCTGCTCGCCGACCCGCTGGGGGTGCGTCGGCGAATCGGCTACGTCGCCCAGGGTGGCGGCACCGCGCCGGCGAGCAAGGTCATCGAGGAGATCGAATTCCAGGGTCGGCTGTACCGGATGAGCAAGGCGGACGCGCTCGCACGCGGGGCCGTCCTCTCCGAACAACTGGATCTTGCCGGTCTCGACCAGCGGACGACCGCGACCCTGTCGGGCGGACAACGCCGCCGTCTCGACATCGCGCTCGGGCTGATCCACTCGCCCGGTCTCGTCTTCCTCGACGAACCGTCGACAGGACTCGACCCGCAGAGCCGGGCGAACCTCTGGGACCACATCCGGAGGCTGCGCGACGAGCAGGGTGTCACGGTCTTTCTGACCACGCACTACCTCGACGAGGCCGACGCGCTCTCGGACCGGCTGATCGTCATCGACGACGGGCGGATCGTCGCCGAAGGCACACCGGACTCGTTGAAGGCGAGGGTTTCCGGTGACGGCGTCGTCATCGGGGTCTCACCGGAATCGGCGGCCGAGACCGCGGAGGTCGCGGGCCGTCTCGACGGAGCACACGAGCTGACCGTCACAGACGGCACCGTGCGGTTCCGGGTGCCACGCGGCGACACCGCGATGCCCGAACTGCTTCGGGCGCTGGACACCCGTGGCATCGCGATGGCGTCCATGCAGGTGCACCGTCCGACACTCGACGACGTCTTCCTGGCCCTGACGGGCAGGAGCCTGCGCGACGCCGAAGAGAACGAGGCGGTCGACGTCGACGCGGAGAAGGAGGCCACGCGTGTTGCATGACACCTGGTTGATCTTCCGTCGCGAGATGCTCGCGGCATTGCGCAACCCGACATGGCTGGCCATCGGCATCATGCAGCCGCTGCTCTACTTGTTCTTCTTCGGGCCGCTTCTGGTGAAGTCGCTCAACGCGCAAGGCCTGTCCGATGTGGACGGCTGGATGATCTTCACTCCGGCGATCATCGCGCAGCTCGCGCTGTTCGGCAGCTCTTTCGTCGGGTTCGGGCTCCTCGCGGAGTACCACTCGGGCGTAGTAGAGCGGATGCGGGTCACCCCGGTGAGCCGGGTGGCGTTGTTGCTGGGCAAGGTGCTCGCCAACGCGCTGCAGACCGTCGTGCAGGCCTTGCTCATCATCGCGCTGGCATATCTGGTGTTCGATCTGAACGCGCCGTTCGGCGGCGTCCTGCTCAGCCTGGTGATCGTCTTCCTGCTGTCGATCACGTTGGCGTCGTGCTCGTACGCACTGGCGTTGACCCTCAAGAGCGAAGACACCTTCCCGGCTTTGCTCAACGCGGTTCTCCTGCCGCTGTTGCTGCTTTCCGGAATCCTGATCCCGATCACCGCGGGCTCGGCGCCGGAGTGGCTGTACACGCTTTCCCGCATCAATCCGTTCCGGCACGTGGTGGATGTCGAGCGGAACAGTTTCCGCGGCGACTTCTCGATGGACGCCTTGTTCACCGGGAGCGTCGTGGTGCTGGTCATGGCCGTTCTGGCCATCTGGTGGGGCTCACGGACCTTTCAACGGGAAAACGCCTGAGACACGCTGAACCGAAAGGTCACCTTGCGGCCGCTCCGCGGACGTAGGGTGACCTTTCGGTCGTACTGGGGCGAAATTCGAGGCAGGTGAGTTCGATCGATCCGGAAGGTGAGCACGGCGTCACCCTGTCCCACCGCGAGACGGTGACGGACTGGGCGGCGGTGCGTGGCGCCGACATCCGGTTCGCTTCGGTCACCGTCACCGAAAACACCAACTGGCGCGACGCCGCGGCGGAACGCAATCTGACCGGCGCGCAGCACGCCGGTATCCATACCGGCGCACGGCACTACGCGCGTCCTGGCGCCGTCCACGACCAGGCCGACCACTTCGTGCGGACGGCGAGCGCGCTCGGAGCCTTCTCGCCCGGTTCGCTCGCGCCCGCGCTCGAGGTGGAGGCGCCGAGCGTCGATGACCGTTTCATCAAGGCGTGGATCAAGCACGTCCGGAACGCGGCGCGCGTCGAACGCGTGCTGGTGTACGCGGGGCTCGACTGCTGGACGGACCGCTTGCACCCGGACAAGTGGGCGGACAGCGAAGTGGTTTTGTGGCTGGTCAGGCACAACGAAATCCCGGGAAGGCCGGGCTGGTTCCACTCGCGTTTGGGCCTGCATCAGCACGGTTTCGGTACCGGGCTGCCCGGTGTGGACGGACCGATCGCGCAGGACACCGTGGTCTACCCGTTCAAGCTCACGGATGTGCTTCTGTAGTGCCCCCTGCGTGACGACGGATGTGCGGGTTGTCACCGCGTGGTCGCGGATCTCACTTTCCGGCCGACGCGGGTTGCCTTTCCGGCCATCCGGGCGGCGACAATGTCGCGTGCGGTTGATGCGCCGGAGGTTGCGGAGCGACGTCGGGCCCGAACGGGCGCTGGCGGTCCTCGGGGTACGCGCCGAAAGGCTCGGGCTCGCACCGCCCGCCGCGCTGTGCGGAGAGTGGTTCTCGTCGCGCGCGGTCATCGCGCTCAACGCCCCCTTGACTCCTGTCCGGGACGTGGCGGAAGCCTTCGCGATCCCTACGCGGCTGCCTGACGTTCTCGACGCGGCACCCGGCGCGGTCGGGGGCGGCTGGTTCGGTTACCTGGGTTATGACTTGACCGATCCCTCTGGCCGTTCCGGCGCGCTCCCTCCGGCTGCCTGGGGCTGGGTCGACAGAGTGCTGCGGCTGGACGCGGACGGTTCTTGGTGGTTCGAAGCCCTGGTTCCCGACGGCGCTCCGGATCCGGTCGGCGAAGTGGCCGCGGTGGAATCCGCCCTTGCCGAGGTTCCCGAAGCGACGGCTTGGAGTTCCGGCCCGTTGTCGCGCCCGCTTCCCTCGGAGCACTACGACGCGGTCAAAGCCTGTGTGCACGCGATCGAAGCCGGCGAGCTTTTCCAGGCGAATATCTGCGCTCGCTTCACCGGGAAGTTCACCGGCGACCCGATCGCGTTGTTCGCCGAGGGCGCGCGTCGCCTGGGAGCACGGCGGGCGGCGTTCCTCAGCGGCGACTGGGGCTCGGTCGTGTCGTTCTCTCCCGAGCTTTTCCTTGCCAGGCACGGGCGGCACGTCCGGTCGACGCCGATCAAGGGCACGCTGCCGCGGCGGAACGCCGCCGACGCGCATCTCGCGCGGCGACTGCGGGAATCCACCAAGGACGTCGCCGAGAACGTGATGATCACCGATCTCGTCCGCAACGATCTCGGACGGGTATGCGCAACCGGCACCGTACGGGTTCCCGAACTGCTCGCGGTCCGGCCCGCGCCGGGGGTCTGGCATCTGGAGTCCACTGTGGAGGGTTGCCTCGCCGACGGCGTCGACGACGCCGCCCTGCTGGCGGCCACCTTCCCGCCGGGCTCGGTCACGGGCGCACCGAAGATCCGCGCGCTGGATCTGATCGCCGAACTGGAACCTGCCGCGCGTGGCGTCTACACAGGCGCGATCGGACTCGCTTCGCCGATCGCCGGGTTGGAACTGAACGTCGCGATCAGAACTTTCGAAATCCACGAAGGCACGATCACACTGGGGGTCGGCGGCGGGATCACCGCCGACTCCGACAGCGAAGCGGAATGGCAGGAATGCCTGCACAAATCCGCTCCGCTGGAGCGCCTGCTCGGCTGAACTACTTGGTGGGATCCAGCAGGAGCTTGCCCATCGTGCCGCGCGAGCGCAGGGCCTCGTGGGCGACGCGCGCGTCGGACAGCGCGTACTCGCCGCCGGCGATGGCGCGGACCCGCCCGGCGAGAGCCAGCTCGAAAAGCTCGTCGAGCGTGCGCCCGAAGACGTTTCCGGGAAGCTTGAAGGCGTGCGGCAGCCACATCCCGGAAACGGTGGTGCTGTGCCCGAGAAGGTTGCGGGCTTCGATCGGCTTCGGGTTCTGACGGCTGGCCATGCCGTAGAACGCGAGGCGGCCGAACGGCGCGAGAGCTGCGATGCTCTGGTCCGTGACCGTGCCACCGGTCATGTCGAGCACGATGTCGACGCGCTTGCCGCCGTTCGCCTCACGAAGGGCGTCCGTCATGTTCTCGGCGCGCGAATCGATGGCGACATCGGCGCCGAGTTCGAGGGCGAGGGCACGCTTCTCGTCGCTGCTGGCGGTCGCGATGACCCGGCCCGCTCCCCAGGCTTTCGCCAGCTGGACGGCGATGGAGCCGACCCCGCCCGCGGCCGCGTGCACGACGACGGATTCGCCGGGTTCGAGGTGGGCGTTCTTGCGCAGCAGAAGTGAGGCGGTGGTGCCCTGGACGATGAAGGAAAGCGCGGTCAGGTCGTCGACGCCGTCGGGTACCTCGAAGCTGGTGACGTCGTCGGCCACCGCTCGCTCGGCGTAGCCGCCGCCACCGTTGAGCAGCGCGACGACACGCTTGCCGTCCGCGGCGCGGCCGACGATCTCGCCGCCGGGGACGAGCGGGAGCTTGCTCGGGGCGAGGTACGAGTTCTCGGCCTGGTGCGTGTCGGCGTAGTTGATACCGATCCGGTCGACCTCGACCAGCCTCTGGCCTGGGCCCGGGACGGGATCGGGGAGATCGACGAGGTTGAGCACCTCGGGTCCGCCGAACTCGGTCACCTGTACTGCGCGCATCCGCATCCTCCTCGTCGGGATGAGACATTCTTGCATATGTCTCATCGGTGAGACATGCCGTGATATGTTTCGCCCATCGAAACAGCACTCGAACGCCAGCTGACCTCGCCGCGCCCGGACGCCCTGGGCGCGTTCACGGTCGCGCGTGCCCGGTTTCTGGCGGGGCGCCGGGTGGACATGGGCGACCTCGCGGCTGAGCTGGGGATCAGTCGGGCCACCCTGCACCGGTGGGTCGGCGGCCGGGATCAGCTGCTCGGCGAGATCCTGTGGTCGATGACCGTCGAGGTCTTCGAAGCGCGCGCTTCCGGCAAGCTCGGCCGAGGCGCGGAAGGGATCGCGGACCTCGTCGGCACCTTCGTCCGGACCGTGAACGGCTCGAAACCGTTCCGGCAGTTCCTGCGCAACGAGCCCGAGCGGGCACTGCGGATCCTGACGACGAAGGCCAGCGTGGTGCAGAGCCGGGCGATCGCGAAAATGCGCGAGTTCCTCGCCGAGGAGGTCACGGCCGGGCGGCTCACCCCGCCGCTGCCGGTCGAGGACCTGGCCTATCTGCTGGTGCGGATCGGCGAGTCCTTCATCTACACGGACGTCATCACCGGCGCGGAGCCTGATGCCGCGAAGGCGCACGCGGCCGTGACGGCCTTGCTGTCCTAGCTCTTGCGGGACGCGAGCACGGCGTCGTACAGCTCTTTCTTCGACACTCCCGCTGCCTCGGCGACCTCGGCGGCGGCGGACTTCAGGCGTTCACCTGCCGAGACACGCGACGCGACCTCCGAGACCAGATCTCCGACGCTCACCGAACGCGGCGGCGCGGCCGCGAGGACGACGGTGATCTCGCCCTTGACCCCGTCGGCCGCCCAGGCCGCCAACTCCGGCAAGGTGCCGCGTTTGACCTCTTCATACGTTTTGGTCAGTTCGCGGCAGACGGCGGCACGACGGTCGGGTCCCAGGACCTCGGCGGCGTCGGCGAGCGTGCTCGCGAGACGGTGCGGGGATTCGAAGAACACGGCCGTCCGGGGCTCGTCCTTCAACGAACCGAGCCATTTCGCGCGTTCACCGGGCTTGCGCGGAGCGAACCCTTCGAAACAGAAACGGTCGCAAGGCAGGCCGGACAGCGCCAGTGCCGTGGTCACCGCCGACGGGCCGGGCAGGCAGGTCACCGGCACGTCCGCCTCGACGCAGGCCGCCACCAGGCGGAACCCGGGATCCGAAACACTCGGCATACCGGCGTCGGTCACCAAGACCACCGTTTCGCCCGACTGGAGTGATTCGAGCAGTTTCGGCAGACGAGCCGTTTCGACGTCTTCGTAGAAGCTGACGACGCGCCCGACCGGCGAGACGTCGAGAGCCGCGGTGAGGGAGCGCAGGCGCCGGGTGTCTTCGGCGGCGATCACGTCCGCGGTCGCGAGGGCTTCGGACAGGCGCGGCGAAGCGTCACGGACGTCTCCGAGCGGGGTGGCTGCCAGCACGAGGCGTCCTTCGGTCATTCCCGAAGGTTAACCGGTTCGCAGATCCGGACACCGAGTTCACTCTTCCGCCCGTAGGATCATGCCCCGTGACCGCACTGCTGACCCGGGACAACGAGAGCGTGCGGCCGGATCCGGTCGACGCGCTCAGGCCACCGAGTGACCGGGAGGCCACCCTCCTCGGCCGCGGCATGCCGACCGATCGCCTGCGCGGCTGGATCGTCACACTGGTGCTGACGCTCATCGGCGGCATCGTCCGGATCCAGAACCTGGGAACGCCCACGGACAAGGGCACGCCCGTCTTCGACGAGAAGCACTACGTCCCTCAGGCGTGGCAGATGCTGCGCAACGGCGGGTACGAGGACAACTACGGCTACGAACTGATCGTCCACCCGCCGCTGGCGAAACATCTGATCGCGATCGGCGAATGGCTGTTCGGCTACAACGCCTGGGGCTGGCGGATCATGCCCGCGCTGGCGGGCACGCTGATCGTGTTCCTCATCATCCGGATCGCCCGGCGCCTCACCCGCTCGACGCTGCTCGGCGCGGTCGCGGGGATCCTGGTGATCAGCGACGGCGTCCTGCACCTGCAGTCCCGTATGGGGATGCTCGACATCTTCATCGCGTTGTTCGTCCTCGCCGCGTTCGCCTGCGTGCTGTGCGACCGCGACCAGGTGCGGCAGCGGCTCGCCGTGGCCGTCCGTGAAGGCTGGATCGACGAGTCGCGGTTCGGCCCGAAGCTGGGTTTCCGGTGGTGGCGGTTCGCCGGCGGCCTGATGATCGGGCTGACCTTCGGCGTCAAATGGTCGGCGCTCTACTACATCGCTGCGTTCGGCCTGCTCACCGTTTTCTTCGACGTCGCCGCGCGCCGGGCCGCCGGGGTGCAGCGGCCTTGGGTCGGCTCGCTGCGCCGCGACGTGCTGCCCGCGCTGTGGGCGATCGTCGTCATCCCGGTCCTGGTGTATCTCGCCTGCTACTGGGCCTGGTTCGCGAGCGAGACCGCGACCGACCGCAACTACGTGGCGATCAAGGACATCGATCCCGGTTTCTGGGCCTGGATGCCACCAGCGTTGCGGTCGCTCGGCGACTACACGATGAACGTCCTCGACTTCCACGCGAACCTGGTGACGCCCAAGGACAAACCGCATCCGTGGGAGTCGAAGCCGTGGACCTGGCCGATGGGCCTGCGGCCGATGCTCTACGCGTACGCGGGCGGCACCGACGCGACCGGCTGCGGCGAGTCGACCTGCGTGCGGGCGACGATGCTGATCGGCACGCCCGCCATGTGGTGGCTGGCCCTGCCGATGCTCGGCTGGAGCGTGTGGCGATCGGTCTTCCGCGCGGACTGGCGCTACGCCGCCGTGCTCGTCGGTTACCTCGCCGGGTTCCTGCCGTGGTTCACCAACCTCGACCGCCAGATGTACTACTTCTACGCGACTCCGCTGGCGCCGTTCCTGGTACTCGGGCTGACGTTGATCCTCGGGCAAATCCTCGGCAGCGCGAAACGCGGTTTCGAACGACGGGGCACCGGCTTGCTCGTCGTGGCCCTCTATGTGGGTCTCGTCGTGGCCAATTTCGCCTGGTTGTGGCCGATTCTCAACGGCAACGCGATCACCAACGATCACTGGAACGCCGAACTGTGGCTTCCTTCCTGGAAGTGACCACGACCGGTTGAGCCAAGCTCCGGCGAGACGCGCGGAAGCGACTTAGACTCCCGTCCGAATCGAGGATTTCGGGGGGTCGTCATGTCTCGTTGGCCGTATCTCGTGGCCGTTGCCCTGCTGCTCACCGGGTGTTCCAGCGCCATCGAGGGGAAGGCTTTCCGCGAGGGCTCGGCGCCGGGCGCGAGCGACGCGAAGTACCCGCGGTACGAGCCGCCCGCCGACGGGTCGGGTTTCAGCGATCAGGTGCTCGACCAACCACTGGCCCTGCCCGCCGAACGCGGCGAACCGGGCTGCGACTGGCTCGAGTCGATCAAGCCGGACCTCCAGCCGCTGGGCCTCGTGAGCACCAAGGGGGTGCTCAGCGGCTGCCAGTTCGAGTTCCCGAACAACAAGGGCGCACAGGTGCACGCCTACGGCCCGTACAGCTGGATCACGCAGGACTCGGCGTTGATGGAGCCGGTCGAGATCGCCGGGATCAAGGGCCGGACCTACGCCTTCGACCCGGAACCGGTGACGTTCTGCTCGGTCAACATGGACATCCGCGCCTACGCCTCGATCGCTGTCGACGCCTACGACGTCGACAGCGACGAAGCAGGTACTCGCGCCGAGCACTGCGAGCTGGCGAAGAAGGTCGCCGAAGTGGTGCTGAAGAAGTTCGTCCCGCTCGCCGGCGGCAAACCGGCGCCGGGCACCGTTCAGGAACCGGCCGCCGACGCGCTGAAGAACGCAGATATCTGCGAAGTCGTCAAGTTCACTCACACGAACTACGCAGGAGTCAACGCGGGCCGCGAAGGCGCTCAGAAAGGCGAAGGGCCGCTGGGGCCGACCTGCACTCACGAAGTCCAGTACGCGAAGGCCGTCGGGATGTACACGACCGGCACGGGCGGCCTCGAAGCCGTGCCACCGAAAGCGGGCGCGGAGGTGCGGAACGGCCAGTTCGGCACGGTGAAGGCCAGGTTCGAGCAGACCGCGGAGTCCTGCGCCCTGAGTGTCCAGTTGGGCAACGGACAGGTCGTGCAGGTCGACTTCGTGGGCAAGAAGAAGGAAGCGATGCCGCGGACCTGCGTCTCCGCTCAGCTCATCTTGTCCGTGTCGATGCTCGATCTGATCAGGGGCGAATCCTGATTTCCCGATTCAAGTGTGACACTTTCCTCCGAGTTGTTACTCTTCGCTGGTCAACAGCAGCCGTACAGGGGGCATCATGACGATCCGACCGCTCGGAGCAGCTTGCGCGGCCGCGGCGTTGTTCTTCATCGCGGGGTGCGAGGAACAGACGCCGGGGACCGCGGCGCCGCAGTCTTCGGCCATTCCGAGCACCTCGGAGGCACCGGCCAGCAGCACCGCACCACCCAGTTCGTCAAAGCCTTCGGCGATCGCCTCCGAGGTGACCAAACCCGCCACCGGCGGCGCGGTGGCGCACACGCCGGACGGGGCCGCGAGCGTGATGGAGGAGTATCACCACGCTTTGGGCGACAAGGACCTCGACACCGTTTGCCGGATCACCGCACCGGCGTTCGACGGCGGCATGAAGGAATGCCGCAGCCTCACCCCGATGCAATTCGGGATGCTCTCGGCCGACGACGTCAAGAAACTGAAGGCCACCCGCGTCGACCGGGCGAAACTACAGAGCAAGGGGCCGGACAAGGTCCTCGTGCCGCCGGGAGCGATCAGCCCGCAGATCGCCATGATGGCCGCCCAGCCCAAGACGTTCACCATGGCCTGGCGCGGCGGGACCTGGGTCGTCATCGACTGAGAGAGAGCAAGGGACCTTTGCTGTCGTTGCGCAGGCGACCGTGTGGGTTTCGGGACGTCAGATGTCCCGAAACCCACACGGTCGGTACGCATCGCTACGCGGAGTACGGGGTGTGGGGAAATAGAGACACTCAACGTCTCTATTTCCCCACACCCTCCGCCGCGACAGCAAAGGTCCCTTGCTCTCTTTCCGCAGGTCAGCGCGGGTGGCGCTGGGGTTGCGGCTGCTGGTGGGGCTGCGGTTGCGACTGCGGAGGGCGACGCGGCACGATCTGCGTCACCGGGCCGTCCGGCGATTTGCCCGCGCGAGCGAGCCAGCCTTCGACGTCGCGCCGCACGGCGGTGAGCGTCGGACGACGGCGGGGCTCCTGGTCGAGCGACGCGATGAGGATCCGCGCGTGCGCGCTGCGGTTCGGCAGCTTCGACACCGGTTCGGCGCGGGCGGCGGCCATCAGCGCGGCCATCGGGGTCTCCCGGGTGCCGCGCGGAGGCTGGCCCGAGAGCGCGTAGCTGACCGTCGCGGCGAGCTGCCAGGCGTCCGAAGCCGGGCTGGCCGGTGAGCCCATCGCCTGCTCGGGAGCGACGAAGTCCGGCGTGCCGATCATCATCCCGGTCGCGGTCATCTTCGAGTCGCCCTGGCTGCGGGCGATGCCGAAGTCGATGAGGTGGGCGAGCCCGTTGCGGTCGAGGATGATGTTCGAAGGCTTGAGGTCCCGGTGCAGCACACCCTTCTCGTGCGCCGCGGCGAGCGCGCCCGCCATGGTCGACCAGAGCCGTCCGGCGGCGATGTCGTCGAGCGGGCCCTGAGAGTCGACGATCTCGGCCAGCGAGCGCCCTTCGAGGTACTCCATGACCAGCGCGAGCCCGTCGGGCTCCTCGACGAGGTCGTACACCTTCACGCAGTTGGGGTGGTTCACCACGGCCAGCGCCCTGGCCTCGCGCTGCATGCGCTCTTCGGTGTCCCGGTCCGGCGCGTGCGCGATCTTCAGCGCGACCGTGCGGTTGAGCTGCGTGTCGATCGCTTCCCACACGGTGCCGAAGCCACCGTGGCCGAGCCGGCGGACGCGCTTGTAGCGGCTACCACCGGAGTTGCGGGAACCCGGGGGCGCCGGGATCGGGCCGGGGACCGCGGCCAGGGCGGGCGGTTCGGGAGCCTGTGCCAGCGCGGTCGCCGGGTACTGCTTGACGGGAGGGGGCGGCAGCTGCGGCTGCGGCTTCGGGGCGGGCGGCTCCGGGCGGTACGGCTCGATCTTCTGCCGGGGCTGCGGGTCGGGCCGGTTGATCACCGACCACGGCGGCGGGCCGACGAGCGCGACCGGGATCAGGCCCAGCACGCTGAACGGCAGGAACCCGAGCCAGAAGTGCACGGCCGTGTTCGCGCCCATGCCGACGCTCGCCAGCACCATCAGCACGAACGGGATCCAGAAGAACCGCGAAGGCCACTTCGGGCCGCGACGGAAGGCGGTGCGCGCCTGCAGCATCACGAACAGCAGCGACAGCGCCGGCAGCCCGACCAGCAGGATCAGGTAGAAGATGTAACTGAGCTGCATCCCGTTCGGGTAGAACAGGACCTCGTACACGTTCTGGCCGCGGCCGAGGTACTCGCTCTGCTTCCCGATCAGCGGGCTGTAGTCGGCGTTGAAGGTCGCCAGGTCACTGCCGGAGAAGCCGGACTTACCGCCCGATTTGGACGCGGCCTCCTGGTAGGTCTGCGAAACCCCGGTGGCCAGCAGCCACGGCAGCAGGAAGACGGCGACGACGCCGATCCCGCCGAAGATGGACAGGGTCACCACGTCGTAGCGGTTGCCGGTGCCTTTGCGGATGATCGCGACGACCATCGCTCCCAGTGCGGGCAGCAGCGCGACCAGCGCTCCCGCGGTGCTCGTCGCCCACACCCAGTCCCCAGGCCAGATCCCTGGTCCGAACAGGCTGTGCGCGAACGAAAGCAGCGCGCTCGCTAGTCCCATGGACCCTGCTCCCCTCGCTCGTCGAGGCCGTTTCCGGCAGTTTTTCCCCTAGTCCAGCTTAGGACGCTCCATGCCCGCACAGGGTTGCCGGGTTGTCGCGGGCGTCTCTCCGTCGTTACCGCCGGGCATCGGCCCGGCGGGAAGTCCATGATGGGGTCCGGTACCCGAACGCGAAGGAGCATTCGATGCACGCCGAGTCGTACCAGCGGAGCCTCGAAGACCCGGAGGGTTTCTGGCTCGAAGCCGCGCAGGCGATCGACTGGACCCGTCAGCCGACGCGGGCGCTCGACGCGTCGAAGGCACCTTTCTACCGCTGGTTCCCGGACGGGGAGCTGAACACCGCGTTCAACGCGCTCGACCGGCACGTGCGGGACGGCCGCGGCGAGCGGACCGCGTTGATCTGGGATTCTCCCGTCACCGATTCGGTTCGCCGGTTCACCTACGCGGAACTGCTGGACGAAGTCGCCCGCTTCGCAGGCGCGCTCGCCGATCTCGGCGTCGGGAAGGGTGACCGCGTCATCGTGTACATGCCGATGGTCCCCGAGGCCGCGGTCGCGATGCTGGCGTGCGCCCGGCTCGGCGCGGTGCACTCGGTGGTCTTCGGCGGCTTCGCGCCCAAGGAACTCGCGGCCCGGATCGAAGACGCGAAACCCAAGGTCATCGTGGCCGCTTCGTGCGGGATCGAGCCGACGCGGATCGTCGAGTACAAGCCGATCATCGACGAGGCGCTCGCGGGCACCGTCCACCAACCGGACAAGGTCGTGGTGCTGCAACGCGAGCGTGCGCGCGCTGAACTGGGCGAACGCGACGCCGACTGGGCCGAACTCGTCGCGAAGGCCTCCCCTGCCGACCCGGTGCCGGTCGCGGCCACAGACCCGCTGTACATCCTGTACACCTCCGGCACCACGGGGAAGCCGAAGGGCGTCGTGCGCGACACCGGCGGGCACGCGGTCGCGCTGGCCTGGTCGATGGGCGCGATCTACGACATCCGGCCCGACGACGTGTGGTGGACGGCGTCCGACGTCGGCTGGGTCGTGGGCCATTCCTACATCGTGTACGCGCCGCTCCTGATCGGGGCGACGACGGTCATGTACGAAGGCAAACCAGTGAATACGCCGGACGCGGGCGCGTTCTGGCGGGTCATCGCCGACCACGGGGTGAAGGCGTTGTTCACCGCGCCGACGGCGTTACGGGCGATCAAGAAGGTCGATCCGGACGCGGCCGAAATCGAAAAATACCAGCTCAGCGGATTCAAGACGTTGTTCATGGCCGGTGAACGGCTCGATCCGGAGACCTACCACTGGGCGCACGGGAAACTCGGTGTGCCGGTGATCGACCACTGGTGGCAGACCGAGACCGGCTGGCCGATCGCGGCGAATCCGCGCGGACTGGAACCGATGCCGGTCAAACCCGGTTCCGCGACGAAACCGGTGCCGGGCTGGGACGTGCGGATCCTGGACCAGGCGGGCGACCCGCTCCCCGCCGGCCGGGAGGGCGCCATCGCCATCAAGCTGCCGCTCCCGCCGGGTTCGCTGCCGACGTTGTGGCAGGACGACGAGCGGTATCGCGAGGCGTACCTTTCGCGGTATGAAGGCCACTACCTGACGGGTGACTCCGGATACGTCGACGAAGACGGCTACCTGTTCGTCATGGGCCGCACCGACGACGTCATCAACGTCGCGGGCCACCGGCTTTCGACCGGTTCGATGGAAGCCGTGCTGGCCTCGCACCCCGCCGTCGCCGAATGCGCGGTGATCGGGGTCCGTGACCAGCTGAAGGGGCAGCTTCCGCGTGGCTTCGTGGTGCTGAAATCGGGCACCGCCGTCGACGCGGAAACGCTCAAGGCCGAGTTGGTCGCGCTCGTGCGGCGCGACATCGGGCCGGTCGCGGCGTTCCGCGACGTGTCCATTGTGGACGCGCTGCCGAAGACGCGGTCCGGGAAGATCCTGCGCAAGACCATGCGCGGGATCGCCGACGGCCGCGACGAACAGGTGCCGTCGACGATCGAAGACGCGAGCGTTCTCGATGCCCTGAAAGCGGTTCTGCGCGGCGAGTGACCGGTGATCGGTACGGCGTACTGGTCCGATCGGGTGTTGTCGTGTTTGCCCTATTGGTCTATACCTTCTCAGGGGAAGAGAGTCTCCAGGTATCCGACCGGAGGTGCTCCATGAGTAAACGCCTGTCCAGAACCGTGCTCGGCGTGGCGGTCCTGAGTCTCGTGACGCTCGGCCTGCCCGCGACGGCGAGCGCGGGGCAGCACGTCAAGGCCGAACGGACCGTCGCCGACGTCGTCCCGGCGCCGGTGGACGCGAAACCCGATCCGCGCTCCGACTTCCGGCTCGGTCCGGCGACCGTCATCCGCACCGACCGCGAGGGCAGGCAGGTCGCCGAGTACCTGGCAGGCCTGCTCCGGCCCGCCACCGGCTACCGGCTGCCCGTCGTCAGCGGTCACCGCGGCGGCGGCCCCGCCATCTCGCTCGAGACCGGCCACGCGAGCGGCCGCGTGGGCGCCGAGGGTTACCAGCTCAAGGTGTCGCGGTCCGGCGTGACCTTGAAGGCGAACACCGACGACGGCCTGTTCCTCGGCGTGCAGACGTTGCGCCAGCTGCTCCCGTCCGCGATCGAGGCGAAGACCGTCCAGAAGCGCTCGTGGGTGGTTTCGGGCGGCACGGTGCTCGACTACCCGCGCTTCGGGTATCGCAGCGCGATGCTCGACGTGGCCCGGCATTTCTTCACACCGGACCAGGTCAAGCTCTACATCGACCAGATCGCCCAGTACAAGATCAACAACCTCCACCTGCACCTGACCGACGACCAGGGCTGGCGGATCGAGATCAAGAGCTGGCCGAAACTGGCGACCGTGGGCGGCAAGACGGCCGTCGGCGGCGCTCCCGGCGGCTACTACACGCAGGAGCAGTACAAGGACCTGGTGCGCTACGCGGCTTCGCGGCACATCACGATCGTTCCCGAGATCGACATGCCGGGACACACCAACGCGGCGCAGCACTCCTACGCCGAGCTGAACTGTGACGGCAAGGCGGTGCCGCCGCGCACGGATATCGAGGTCGGCTACAGCTCGCTGTGCATCGGCAAGGACATCACCTACAAGTTCGTCGACGACGTCATCCGCGAGCTGTCGGCGATCACGCCCGGGAAGTACATCAACATCGGCGGCGACGAGGCCCACTCGACCACGCCGGAGGACTACCAGACCTTCGCCACGAAGGTGCATCCGATCGTCGCGAAATACGGCAAGACGATCACCGGCTGGCACGACATCGCCAAGACGAAACCGCCGGTTTCGGCCGTCCCGCAGTTCTGGGGCACGACCGGGACCGACGCCCACGTGGCCGAGGCGGCGGCGCGCGGCAACAAGATCCTGATGTCGCCAGCGAACAAGGCGTACCTGGACATGAAGTACCACCCGCAGACACCGCTCGGGCTGAGCTGGGCCGGGCTGATCGAGGTCAAGACCGGTTACGACTGGGATCCGGCCACGTATCTGCAGGGTGTGTCGGAGAAGAACGTCATCGGCGTCGAGGCGCCGCTGTGGTCGGAAACGCTGATCACCAGTGACCACATCGAATTCATGGCGTTCCCGAGGCTTCCGGGGTACGCCGAGATCGGCTGGTCGCCGAAGGACTCCCGGACCTGGGACGCCTACCGGCTCCGGCTGGCGAAGCAGAGCCCGCGCTGGGTTCAGCAGGGCATCGACTTCTATCGGTCCACGCAGGTCGACTGGAAGTAGCGCGCAATGAAAGGTCCTTTCCTTGCGAAATTTGCAAGGAAAGGACCTTTCATTGCACGGCGGCGGCGTCGAGGCGGGCGGTGATGGCAGCCCTGGCCAGCGCGTAGGGCTCCGTACCGCCGAACATCACCGAGTCGGCGTTCGCGGCCCGCCCGAGGGCGTTCAGTTCGAAGGCCAGCCTGTTCACATCGACGGATTCCCGCAGATGCCCCGCCTTCCGCGCCTCGACGACGGTGGACCGGATGAACTGGGCGAAGGCGCGGCTCGCGTTCGCGACCGCGTCGTGGACCCGGCCGGTCCGCGCGTCGAACTCGGCGCCGGTGTTGAAGAAGAAGCAGCCGCCCGGGAACACCCGGCGTTCCGAGTAGTCGAGCCAGTTCGCGCACAGCGCGCGCAACCGCGCGATCCCCCGCTCGACCCGCAAAGTCGGCTCGACGACGTTCTCCGCGAAGATCGCGCTCGCCGTCTCGACCGCCGCGAGCTGCAGTTCCTCCTTGGAACCGAACAACGCGAACACCCCGGATTTGCTCAATTCCAGTTCGGTCGCGAGCCTGCCAAGCGACAACCCGTCGAGCCCTTCCACGGACGCGATGTCGACGGCGCGCCGAAGCACGACCCGCCTCGTCGCGTCACCACGGGCCACCCGGCCGTCAACCGGCATTCCGTTCCTCTCGCCGTCGCTTCGCCGATTCCAGGCCGTCACGGTACTGCCGGGTGAGCGCCGGCGCCGCGAGCACCCGGTCCAGCAGCGACCAGTACGCGTCACGACGCTCGTCGTCCAGCTGGGCGACGTTCGTGAACGACGCGACGTAGACCTCGGCGATCGTCGGGCTCGCCGGATCGCGTTCTTCGAGCGTCATGCGTCCCGACGTGGGGACCTCGCCCGTCCGGAGCACCCGCAGGTACCAGCCGCTGCGCCCGGAATCGATCATGGCCGGGATGACGTCCTTGCGCCCGGTCTTCATCGCGAGCTTGAAGCACGGCGTGCGCGGCTGTGAGACCTGGACCAGTGCGTCTCCCCAGGCCCAGATGTCACCGACCCGCACGTCGTATTCGTCGGCGCCCGTCACCGACGCGTTCTCCCCGAAATCGCCCGCGACCGCCGGGAAGCCCTGCTCGGCCCAGGCCGGGTAGTGCGTCGCCGGGTAGACGTAAACCGCTTTGTCGACACCGCCGTGGACACTCCGGTCCGCTTGGTCGTCACCGGCCAGATTGATCTCGTCCAAGCGCAAAGACGGCGCGTCCACCCGCGACTTCGCGATGGCGCTGTACACGGGGACGTCGCGCTTCATTCCCAGCACCGACGGCCGCCCGACGAAGACCTCGTTCACTTCGAGAGTGCTCACACCCTAGAAGATAGCACGACCGTTCGTATACATTGCCGCCATGGATCTCATCTCGCTCACGACAAGAGCCCATCGCGCCGCCGGGACCACGATCACCGGAATCGGCGCCGACGACTGGGACCGCTCGACCCCCTGCGCCGAGTGGACCGTCCGCGACATCGTGAAACACCTGATCGAGGGGCACGACTCCCGCACCGCGCAGGCGACCGGCCACCCGGTGAAGGCCCGGCCGTCGGCCGACGGCGACCTCGCCAGGTCCTACGAAGAGAGTTCCGCCGAATTCCTCGCGGCCTTCGACTCCCAGGCGCTGGAGAAGACCTTCGACTTCGGGAGCTTCGGCCCGCTCCCTGGAAAGAACGTCTTGGCCGTGCTGTTCGTCGACACGCTCACCCACCACTGGGACCTCGACACCGCGCTCGGCCGTGAACACCGCTGGGACGACGAACTCGCGACAGCCGCGTTGAAGGTGGCGAGCCGCTACCCCGATGTGATGCCGGTGCGCGGGCCCGGCGGCGCCTTCGACCACGCTGTCGAGGCACCGCCGGACGCCGGACCGGGCGATCGGCTCATCGCGTTGCTCGGCCGTTCAGCTCAGCCGATTCCTCATCGCTGAACAGCCTGGATCGGACCAGGAAGCGGACTCCTTCAGGCGCCTCCAAGGAGAATCCGCTCCCCCGGCCGGGAACGACGTCGATGGTCAGATGCGTGTGCTTCCAGTATTCGAACTGGGGCCCCGACATCCACACCGGAACGTCGTCGATACCGTCGACGCTCAGGTCACCAAGGTGGACGTCGGACGCCCCGGTGCGGAATTCGCCCGCCGGGTAACACATCGGGGCACTCCCGTCGCAGCATCCGCCGGACTGGTGGAACATCACCGGCCCGTGGAGTGACACCAGCCGCCGCAGCAGCTCCGCGGCGGCCGGTGTCAAGCCGACCCGCTCGGCCATCAGAAGAACCCGAGCGCACTGTCCGAATAGGACACCAGCATGTTCTTGGTCTGCTGGTAGTGGTCCAGCATCATCTTGTGGTTCTCGCGCCCGATCCCGGACGCCTTGTAGCCGCCGAAGGCCGCGTGCGCGGGGTAGGCGTGGTAGTTGTTGACCCACACCCGGCCCGCCTGGATGTCGCGGCCGGCGCGGTAGGCGGTGTTGCCGTCGCGCGACCAGACACCGGCGCCGAGGCCGTACAGCGTGTCGTTGGCGATCTTCAGCGCGTCGGCGTAGTCGTCGAACCTCGCCACCGAGACGACCGGGCCGAAGATCTCCTCCTGGAAGATGCGCATCTTGTTGTCGCCTTCGAAAACCGTCGGTTGCACGTAGTAGCCGCCGGACAGTTCGCCGCCGAGGTCGCTGCGCTCGCCACCGGTGAGGATCTTCGCGCCCTCCTTCTGGCCGATGTCGATGTAGGAAAGGATCTTCTCCAGCTGGTCATTGGAGGCTTGCGCGCCGATCTGCGTCTCGGTGTCGAGCGGGTGGCCCTGCTTGATCTTCTTGACCCGCTCGACGGCGTCGCCGAGGAACCGGTCGTAGATACCGGACTGGATCAGCGCCCGCGACGGGCAGGTGCAGACCTCGCCCTGGTTCAGCGCGAAGAGCGCGAACCCTTCCTGCGCCTTGTCGTAGAACGCGTCGTTGGCCGCGGCGACGTCGTCGAAGAAGATGTTCGGGCTCTTGCCACCGAGTTCGACGGTGACCGGGATGATGTTCTCGCTGGCGTACTGCAGGATCAGCCGTCCGGTGGTGGTCTCGCCGGTGAAGGCGACCTTCCGCACACGGTTGCTCGACGCGAGCGGCTTGCCCGCCTCGACGCCGAAGCCGTTGACGATGTTCAGCACGCCCGGCGGGATCAGATCGCCGATGAGCGACATCAGCAGGTGGATCGACGCCGGGGTCTGCTCGGCAGGCTTGAGCACGATCGCGTTGCCCGCGGCGAGCGCGGGCGCCAGCTTCCAGACCGCCATCAGCAGCGGGAAGTTCCACGGGATGATCTGGCCGACGACGCCGAGCGGCTCGTGGAAGTGGTAGGCGACGGTGTTGTCGTCGATCTGCGAGATGCCGCCCTCCTGGGCGCGCAGGGCGCCGGCGAAGTAGCGGAAGTGGTCGATCGCGAGGGGGATGTCGGCGGCGAGGGTCTCGCGGACCGGTTTGCCGTTCTCCCACGATTCGGCGACGGCGATCGCCTCGAGGTTCTGTTCCATCCGGTCGGCGATCCGGAGCAGCACGTTCGCCCGCTCGTCCACCGACGTCCGGCCCCAGGCCGCGGCCGCGCCCTCGGCCGCGTCGAGCGCGCGGTCGATGTCGGCGGCGGTGCCGCGGGCGACCTCGGTGAACACCTGTCCGGTCACCGGGGTGGGGTTCTCGAAGTACTGACCGCTCGCGGGCGGTACGTACTCGCCTCCGATGTAGTGGTCGTAGCGCGACTCGTAGCTGACGACGCTGCCTTCGGTGTTCGGTGCCGCGTACTTGGCCATCTTTCCTGCCTCATCGCTAGGGGTGACGGATGACGGCGAAGCTAGGGCGGGTGAGGTTGCACGGACGTTGCAATGAAGTGAGCGCGGTCACCTATCCTCGGAAACGTGGCGGAGCTGCCCGGAGGTGAAGCGTCGCCGCGTGACCCTCAGGCGTACGCGCGGCTGCTGAAGGACGTCCACGACGCCGTCCTCTCCGGTGTTCCCGCGCCGCGTTCCCCCAGGTCGATCGTGTCGGCTTCGTGGAATCGCTCGCTCGCCGCGCGCGTCGATCCGGACAAGGGCGTCGCGCCACTGGTCTACGACTCCGGTGAGGTGAGCGGCCTGCGGGAGGAGCATCCGCTGGCGCCGGTGCTGCCGATCCTGCGGCAGACGCTGGTGAGCATCGCCGACGACGCCGAGCACATGATGATCGTGACCGACGCCGCCGGGCACATCCTGTGGCGTGAGGGCGCGGCGGGCGTGCTGCGGCGCGCGGACGGCGTGATGCTCGCCGAAGGCACCCGGTGGAGTGAAGACGTCATCGGGACGAACGCGATGGGCACCACGCTCGCCACCGGGGAACCGGTGCAGATCTACTCGGCCGAGCACCTGGTGCGCACCTATCACGGCTGGACCTGCGCGGCCGCGCCCGTGCGCGATCCGGAGACCGGCGCGCTGCTCGGGTCGATCGACGTCAGCGGCCCGTTGCGGACGGTCCATCCCGCGATGCTCGCGCTGGTCACGGCGGCCGCGCAGCTCGCCGAGGGCCAGTTGCGGGCCCGGCTCGCGATGCGCGACGAGCGGCTGCGCGCCGCGAACATGACCCATCTGGAGGCATTGCGCGGCGCGCCGGGCGCCCTGCTTTCCGCGAAGGGACGCGTACTGGCGGCCGAAGCCTGCGGCGATCTTCCCTCCACTGTGGACATCCGGCCCGGCGGCGGCGCGGTCACCCTGCCCGACGGACGGCTCGGCACGGTGGAGCCGTTGAGCGAGGGTTACCTGCTGCGCTTGCGGAACCGGGGCCCGTCGAAGCGTCCGCGGCTCGCGCTGGAGTTCCTCACCGACGGGCCGCCAACGACCACAGTGGACGGTCGCGACGTGCCGTTCACCTTGCGGCACGCGGAGATCCTCACTCTGCTCGCCCTGCACCCTGGCGGTCTCTCGGCGGAGCGGCTCGCCCTGTTGCTCTACGGTGAGAGCGGCAATCCGGTGACCGTGCGCGCGGAGATCCACCGGCTGCGGACACAACTCGGCTCCGACATCGTGCAGACGCGGCCGTACCGGCTTTCCGCCGAGGTCGACGCCGATTTCCTGCGTGTCCGAGCGGCGCTCAAACGAGGCGACGTCGCCGGGGCCGCGAACGCGTTCCGAGGCCCGCTACTGTCCGAATCGGAGTCGCCGGCCGTGCGTGAGGAACGCGAGTCGGTCACCGCGTCGGTCCGGCGGGTCGTGCTCGGCAGTGGGGACGCCGCGGCGCTGTGGTCGTACTGGGAGACCCCGAGCGGAGCCGACGACCTGGAGATCGTCGACGCGCTGTGCCGGGTCCTCCCGGACGGCGATCCGCGACGCGCTGTCGCCTTCACCCATCGAGCCCGCGTTCTGTCCGGGCGGATTTGACGGCTGCTTGCTCGATCCGGTCGCGGCGCGCTTCCCAGAAGGCGTCGGTCGGGCCGTCCAGCTGTTCACGCAGGATGTCGGCGTGCCCGGCGTGACGGCTGGTCTCGGTGAGCATGTGGACCAGGACGTCGACCAGCGTCACGTGCGGTCGCGGCCACCAGGGCACGTGACCGGGCGCATCAAGGGCCAGAGCCCCGATCGTCGCGTCCGAGTGCGCCCAAGCGCGCCGGTAGCGGCCTATGACCGCCTCGCGGGTCTCCTGCTCGGTGACCCACAGGTCGGCGCCGCGTTGCCCGAGGTCGTCCCACCGGGGCAGGGATTCGGGGAACGGCCGGTCGAAGACCTCGCCGAAGTAGCGGGCTTCCCAGAGCGCCAGGTGTTTGACCAAACCGAGCAGGTTGGTTCCGGTCCGGGTCAGTGGACGGCGGATCTCGTACTCGCCCAGCCCTTCGAGCTTCTGGAGCAGCACCTCGCGGACCTCTCGCAGTTCGCCGTGCAAGCACTCTTTCGCGACGTCGTCGATCATGACCCGAGCCTGCCAGGCCCAGGCCGAGTAGACAGCGTCTACATCAGTTTGATAGACAGTGTCCACAAGGTGAACTCGCGGTTACGGAGATCTGGATGGGCTACCAACGTTTCGTCGCGCTCGGCGACAGCTGCGCCGAAGGGCTGGCCGATCCCCATCCGTCTGGTGGCTTCTACCGTGGCTGGGCGGACTTCGTCGCGGCCCGTCTCGCGGAGGAGGAGCCCGGTTTCCGCTATGCCAACCTCGCGGTCCGCGGCCGCAGGCTCGACCAGATCCACGCCGAGCAGACCCCGGCGGCGACCAGGCTCCAGCCGGATCTGATCGCCTTGTTCGGCGGCGGCAACGACGTGATGAGCCGCGGCTGGGACGCGCGCACGGTCGCCCGCCGCGTCGACACGGCCATCCGCGCCTGCACCGAGATCGCGCCGGTGGTCGTCACCTTCACCCTCAGCGACATCTCCCATCGCATGCCGATGGGCCACCGCATGCGCCCGCGTCTCACCGCGCTGAACGACGCAGTCCGCGAGGCGTCCGTCAGCTACGGTGCGACCCTCGTCGACCTCTGGCCGGACGACGCCGCGCACGATTCCCGCTATTTCGGCCCGGACCGGCTGCATCTGTCCGAGCAGGGCCATCGACGCCTGGCCGGGCACGTCCTCGGCAAGCTCGGCGTCTCCCACGACCCGGCCTGGCTCGCCCCGCTGCCCGGGCCGGCGGGACGCCCCGGCCTGCGCGCGGATCTGCGCTGGCTGACGCGGGAGGTCCTCCCGGTCGCGGTCACCCGCTTCCGCAACCGGCTCAGCGGCCGCCAGCCTGGCGACGGTTTCCTGCCGAAGCGCCCCGAACTCCTTCCCGTCCACGAGGAGACCCGGTCGTGGGCGCCCGAACCCGCCTGATCGACACCGCGGCGAATCTACTGGCCGAAGAGGGCGTCGGCGCCGTGACGCTGCGCGGGATCGCCAAGGCCGCCGGCGTTTCGCACGGCGCGCCGCTGCGGCATTTCCCCGGCCGCGCGGCCCTGCTTTCGGCGGTCGCCACCCGCGGCTACACCGAACTGCTCGATCGCGGCACCGGCCTGCCGGACGGGACACCGCGCGAACGGCTCATCGCGGCCTGCCACGGCTATCTCGATTTCGCACTGGCCAATCCGGCGATGTTCGAGCTGATGTTCCGCCGCGACCTCATCGACGCGGACGATCCCGAACTCACACGGGTCAGCAGTGCGGTGTTCGACTTCTTCGCCGCGATGGTCGCCGAACTGCAGGACGGCGGCTGGCATCCCGCGACCGATCCGAGGCTGCTCGCGTCGTCGCTGTGGGCGTCGCTGCACGGCCTCGCCCAGCTGTGGCTCTGGGGCGGGCTGGCCGGCGCGAGCTTCGCGCCGACACCGGAAAGGGCGTTGGCCGTCACCCTGGACGCCTATCTGGGCTGAACCGGTTGCCTTGGCGGCGGAAGCGGCTTCACCAAGGGAGACCTGGCAAGTTCTCGACTGTCCCTGACTAGGGGGTCGTGAGTGTTGAAGAGGGTTATTGAGGGGTAAGTCAAATATGTCGGGGGCGGGGTCGGTGGTGGCGTGAAGGTTCCCTTCGCTGCGTCTGATGCGATGAAGGGAGCCTTCGCCCCGGCCACTCAGCCGCGCCGGCCACCTCGCCAACGACGACGGAAGCCCGCGAAGGGTCCCTACGCCACGTTTGCCTTACCCCTCTATAAATGACCATTGCCACACACGAGACCTCGGAGTCCTTTATGGACGATCGGCGTCGTGATCTGCTTACGGGCGGCTGGGCTCACACCACGACATATTCGACTTACCCATCCCGGCGAAGAAGGCTTCGACGGCAGAGACGGTGGCCGCGCCACATCGCCTTACCTCTGAACCGGGAAGTCCTTGCCCAGTACGGATTTCGCGGCATGCCAGCCACCCATCCCGTGCACGCCGGGCCCCGGCGCCGTCGCCGCCGAACACAGGAAGACACCACCGAGCGGGGTCCGATGCGTGTTCCACCGGGCGACCGGCCGTCCGAGCACCTGCCGCAGATCCACCGCACCGGCGGCGACGTCACCGCCGGGGTAGTTCGCGTTGTAGGCCTCGAGTTCCGGCGCGGTGAGACAGCGGCTCGCCAGCACCGTGTCCGAGAATCCGGGCGCGAAGCGCTCGATCCGCCGCCGGATCAGCTCCGTGACGTCACGCGGATCTCCCTGCGGCACATGGCAATACGCCCAGACCGGCCGTTTCCCCGGCAGCCCACGGGACGGGTCGAGCGCCATCGGATCCGAAACGAGCACGAACCGGTCGTCCGGATCGTTCCCGCGCGCGATGGCGTTTTCGGCGGCGAAGACCTCGTCCCGCGTGCCTCCGAGATGGACGGTGCCCGCTTTGCCGACCTCCGGAACCGCCCATGGAACCGGTTCGGAAACCAGGAAATCGACCTTCGCCACGCCGGGCCCGTAGCGATAGGACTCCAGCGCCCTCCGGTAACGCGACGGAAGCAGATCGCGGGCGATTTCGAGGAAACCGCGCGGTGCCACGTCGAGGATCACCGTGCGGGACTTCGCGAGTTGCCGCAGATCGGTGATCCGGCTGCCGGTGTGGATCCGACCGCCTCGCGCGCGGACGTCGGCGGCGAGCGCTTCGGTGATGGCCTGGCTGCCGCCGCGGGCGATCGGCCAGCCGGTCGAGTGCGCCAGGTGGCCCAGCAGGAGTGTCGCGCCTGCCGCGGCGAGCGAGGGCTGACGGCCCATCACGTGCGCGGCGACTCCGGCGAGGAGAGCGGGTGCTTCCGGGCCGGTGAACAGGCGGCGCTCCAGACCGGCGGCGAGCATCGCGATCCTGGCCGGGAGAAGGGCGGCGACCCGAGGATCACGGGGAGGATGACGAAGGTCCCCGAGCAGGATTTCGGCCAGTTCGCGGCTGTGTCCGGCCAGCGGCCCCAGCAGTCGACGCCACCGGGGGCCGTCCGCGCCGAGGGCGTCACAGGTCCGGTCGAGATCTTCGTAGGCGAGCCCGGCGCGGCCACCGTCCAGAGGATGCGCGTACGCGATCTCCGGCCGCAGGAGATCGACACCGTGCGCGGCGAGATCGAACCAGCGGAAGAACGGGGAGGCCGCGGCCAGTGGATGCCCGGTGGCACAGATATCGTGACGGACCTCGCCTTCGAACAGCGAAGCCGTGCGCGTCCCGCCGCCGATCTCGTCCGCCGCCTCGTGTACTTCGACCGTCAGCCCCGCTCTGACCAGCAGGACCGCCGCCGCGAGCCCGTTCGGGCCGGAACCGACCACCGACACGTCGACCGCCATAGTGCCCCCTTGCCGGGATCGGCGACAGCTCACCCGAATATTGTCGGACCTCTCTCCTAGATTGATCCGCTCCAACCCAATCAGGAAGGAGGGCCATGCCCGACCATGACACGCTGCTCGCGCGCGTCCGGAAACTCCTCGCGAAGGCGGAGGACCCGGCGGTCACCGAGGCCGAAGCCGAGTCGTACAACACCAAGGCCGCCGAACTGATCGCCCGGTACGGCATCGATCAGGCGCTGCTGGCCGCCTCCGGGGCGACCGCGGACGAGATCACCCAGATCATGATCCCGCTCGACAACCCGTACAGCCGGGACAAGGCGGGGCTGCTCACGAACATCGCGCATCCGCTGCGCTGCCGGGCCCTGCTGCACCGGCTCGGCCAGTCGGTCACCGCGGTGACGGTGTTCGGTTTCCGCTCCGATCTGGAACGCACGGAGCTGCTGTACACGAGCCTGCTGCTGCAGGCGACCACCCAGCTGACCCGGGTCCGCCCGGAGAACCGGGTGTTCGCGGGCGAATCGCTGGCGGCGTACCGGCGAACCTGGCTGCACGGGTTCTCCGGCGCGGTCTACGAACGGCTCCGCAACAGTGAGGACACCGCCGCCCGGACCCATCAGGCCGCGGCCGGGCACCGTTCGGCCGAACTCGTGATCCAGGACCGGACGGCGATGGTCAAGCAGGCGTACGACGAGCAGTACGGAGACCTGCGCTCGGCGCCGCCGCGGCGTTTGTCCGGCAGCGGCTACCTCGACGGGCACTCCGCCGGCGAGCGCGCCAACCTCAACACCACCGGTATCACCGGACGGCGCCGCGCGCTGCCCGTGCGCTGACCGGTCGCATCACCTCGCACGGACGATTCCGTGCCCGAAACCACCTCGTGAGAATCGCGTGTCCTCGGGTCTACTGAGGACATGATCGTGATCGAAGACCTGGCCACCCGGCCCGACTTGCGCGAGCCCGCGCTCGCCCTCGGCGGTGTCGGCGGCGAATTCCTCCAGCACGGCCTGGCGGGCCTGCTGGCGAAGTCGTCCCACCTGGCCGCCCGCTGGCCGGAATACTTCCTCGTACTGCTGGAAGACGGCGTACCGGTGGCGAGAGCGGCCGCCGTCCCGGTCGGGTTCCCCACGGCCGAACGCCCGGAGCTGCCGGACCACGGCTGGGACGCCGCCCTGATCTGGGCCGCGGAAGATCTGATGAGCACCCGTGAGACGAAGACGCTGGTCGCACTCGAAGTGTTGGTCGCACCCGGTCGCCGTGGCGGCGGCCTGGCGGTGAAAGCGTTGCAAGCATTGAAAAAGCGCGCCTCGGAAACAGGAATGCGCAACCTCGTCGTGCCGGTCCGCCCGGCCGGGAAGGAGAACGAACCAGGACTGTCCTTTGAGGACTACATCGCCCGCCGTCGCGCGGACGGGATGCCGGAGGATCCGTGGCTGCGCACGCATGAACGGCTCGGTGCGCGGTTCGTCAAAGTGGCGCCGTTCGCCATGACGGTCACGGGCACCTTCGCCCAGTGGAAGGCGTGGACCGGCGTCGACCTCCGGGACGGCCTCACGGACGTGCCGGGCGGGATCGCGCCGGTGCTCGCCTCCTCGGCGCTGGACGTCGGCGTCTACGTCGAACCGAACGTCTGGCTCGAGCACCTGGTAGATCAAGTCAGCACCTGCTAGATTTCTTTGGCATGTACAGGAGGGGCTCGGCATGACCGCCACCGGACCGTCCGGCGACGAGCTGCTGCGGCTGCTGGGGGCGCTGGCGAATCCGCACCGGCTGCGGATCGTCGCGGCGTTGCGCGTGGAACGCGCGTATGTCAGCCAGCTGGCGCGAGAGCTCGGCATCAGCCGGGCACTGTTGCAGCTCCACCTGCGCAAACTGGAGGCGGCCGGGCTCGTTTCGGCCACATTGGAGCTGTCGGAGGACGGGAAGGCGATGAAGTTCTACGAGGTGAAACCGTTCCTGGTCGAACTGGGCCCGGACGCCATCGCCGCCGCGGCGCCGACACTGAGCGCACCGGCACCGGGTGACGAGGGGGAACGAGCGTGAACTGGCATCAATGGCAGGAGGTCGCCGGGCTGATCGGCATCTTCGTGTTCCTCACCGTGGTGATCACCGTGATCGTGTGGCAGTTCGGCGCGACCATCCGGGCCAAGGGCGCGCTCGCGCGCGAGCAGGAATACCGCAGGCTCGCCGAGAAGGCCGTCCAGGCGCAGGAAGAGACCGAACGCAAACTCACCGAACTCGACGGACGCCTCGCGGATCTGCGGAAGAGCGTGGGCACGGTCGAGCGGATCCTCAAGGAGGTCGACTGACCGGCCGGTGAAAGACCCTGGGCCGCCGAGTTGCCGCTCGACGGCCCAGGAAGGAAGAAGCAAAAACCTCGCCCGAGGCATCTCACTCCTTCACGCAAAGGACTGTAGTTCATGCTGCCCGAAAAGATCGCCGCGTGGTCCCTGCGGCATCGCGCGCTCACCCTCGTCGGCTGGGTCGCCCTCGTGGTCGTCGCCCTGCTGTCGGGAATGCTGCTGGACGGTGAAAGCCGCCGCAGCACCGATCCCGGCGAGTCCGGCCGCGCACAGACCGCGCTGAACGCGCAAAGCACCTTCGATCCCTTACGCGAGAACGTCCTCGTCGCGGCGAAGGAGCCCGGCTCGCCGCCGTTCGCCGCGAACGAAGAACTCCGGCGGGCGACCGAAGACCTGGTCACCACGCTCACCGGGTCCGGCGCCGTCACCGACGTCCGCTCACCACCGGCCGACGGCGAGCGGATCTCGGCCGACGGCACGTCCGGACTCGTCGGGTTTTCGGTCGCGGGCGGGGAGAAGGACGTCCGCCCGAACTTCGAGACCGCGACGGCGCGAGTGGCCGAGGTCGCCGCCCGGCATCCTTCGGTCCGGTTGAGCCAGTCCGGGGACCTCAGCCTGTCGACCGTGGTCGACAAGGGCATCCGGGAGGACGTCCAACGTTCGGAACTGCTTTCCCTGCCACTGACCCTGGTGATCCTGCTGATCGTCTTCGGGGCGCTTGTCGCCGCCTCGGTCCCGCTGCTCCTGGCGGGAACGAGCGTCGCGGCGACGTTCGGCTTCCTCTCCGTCGTCGACGACTTCACCCCGATCAACAGCGCGACGACGGTGATCACCCTGCTCATCGGGATGGCGGTGGGCGTCGACTATTCGCTGTTCTTCCTCAGGCGGCAACGGGAAGAACGCGCGCGCGGCCACTCCGTCGACGACGCGATCCGCGTCGCGGCGCGCACCTCCGGGCATGTCGTGGTCGTCTCCGGCGTCACGGTCGTCCTGTGCGTGGGCGGGCTCGTGTTCACCGGACTCGACAACTTCACCGGGCTCGCGATCAGCACGGCGTTCGTGGTCGGGCTGGCCGTGCTCGGCGGGGTCACCGTGCTGCCGGCACTGCTCTCCCTGCTGGGTGACAAGGTCGATCGCGGGCGGATTCCCTGGCTGGGCAAGCGGCGCACCGCCGCGGAGAAGTCGCGGTTCTGGTCCGCGACAGCTCGCGTGGTCACCCGGCGGCCGGCGTTGTGGGGCGGGCTCGCGACCGCGCTGCTCATCCTGCTGACGCTGCCCGCGCTCGGCATGCGCCTGCAGGATCCGACCCCGGCGGAGAGCCTGCCACGCTCGATGGCGGCGATCGACGCCGCCGTCCGCACCCAGGAAGCCTTTCCGGGCGTGGTCTACCCCGCCACGGTGGTGCTGACGGCCGAACGCGGCGGCCCGGTCGACAGCCCGGCGCTCCGGGCGGCGATCACGGATCTCGAACGACGGATCGGTGAATCCTCCGGTGTGCTGAACAAACCCATCGCCGTGGCGAACGTCGACCAGGCCGTGGTCGTCCGTGTCCCGCTGTCCGGCGCGGGCCGCGACGCGGAAGCCGACGCCGCGCTCGCGAAACTGCGCACCGAAGTACTTCCCGAAACGATCGGCAAGGTGGACGGCGTCGAGTTCGCGGTGTCGGGCCGCACGGCGAACGCCCGCGACTTCGCCGACCGGGTGATCGAGCGGATGCCGCTGGTCTTCGGTTTCGTCCTGCTCGCGGCGTTCTTGTTGCTGCTGCGGGCTTTCCGGTCCGTGCCGGTGGCGCTGGTGTCGATCGTGCTGAACCTGCTGTCGATCGGCGCGGCCTACGGCGTGCTCACCTGGATCTTCCAGGACGGCCATTTCGCTTCCCTGCTGGGCTTCACCCCGTACGGCGGAGTGGTGGGCTGGCTGCCGATGTTCATGTTCGTCCTGCTGCTCGGGCTGAGCATGGACTACCACATCTTCATCCTCAGCCGGATCCGCGAACGACGGGCCGAAGGTGCCGTCACCGCGATCGTCCGCGGCACCGGCACGAGCGCGGGGGTGGTCAGCGGGGCGGCGGTGATCATGGTCGGCGTGTTCAGCGTCTTCATCACGTTGAGCGCGATCGAGTACAAGATGATGGGCGTCGGGATGGCGGTCGCCGTCCTGATCGACGCCACCCTGATCCGCGGCGTGCTGCTGCCCGCCTTCCTGGCGGCGCTGGGCGAACGGGCCTGGCGGCGCGACCGTAAATCCGTGGCCCGCGAACGCGTCCTGGAACTATCGTCGCCGAATGCCTGACGCGCTCTTCGCCCACGCCCGGCTCGCACCGATCTACGACGCCTTCGACGGCGCTCGCGACGATCTGGAGCACTACCTCGGCATCATCGGCGAACTCGGGGCGAAGAGAGTGCTCGACGTCGGCTGCGGCACCGGCTGCCTGGCCGTTCTCCTTGCCGCGCGAGGGATCGAGGTCGTCGGTGTCGATCCCGCGAAGGCGTCATTGGAGGTCGCGAAGGCCAAAGACCCGGAAAGGAAGATCACCTGGATCCACGGCGACGCGAAAGCGGTGGGTGACGCCGGCGCAGATCTCGCGGTGATGACCGGGAACGTGGCCCAGGTCTTCCTGACCGACACCGAATGGCGCCGGACGCTCGAAGGTAGCCGCACCGCGCTGGTACCGGGCGGCCACCTGGTCTTCGAGATCCGGCGCCCCGGTCGCCGCGCGTGGGAGGACTGGGCCGCCGACACCGCGCACGAGGTCGTCGACGTCCCCGGCGTCGGCGAGGTCGAACAGTGGCGTGAGGTCACCGAGGTGAACCTCCCGTTCGTGTCGTTCCGGTACAGCTATCGGTTCTCCGACGGCGAGGTCGTCACCTCGGATTCGACGCTGTGGTTCCGCGAACGCGAAGAAGTGGAAGCCTTGCTGGCGGAGCACGGTTTTCGCGCCCTGGACGTCCGGGACGCCCCCGATCGTCCAGGACGCGAATACGTGTTCATCGCCCAACTGGTCTAGAGGACTTCGCCGTCCGGAACGGTTTTCGGCCCGGTGATCTTCACGTCGCCACGGACGACGACGCCCTTTCCGAAGGTGACGTCACCGTCCACGGCGAGGCTCGTGCAGTCCTTGAGTGACGGCGCGGAAGGGATACGCGCGTCGAAGTCCGGCAGGAGCTTGTAGAACTCCTTGCTCAGCGAAACGACCGGCGGGGTGGTGGTGAACTCCGGGATCATCTCCCCGCTCTCGTCGAGCACGTACGCGTCGGAGCGGACGACGAGGAGGTCGTCGGTGGTCTTGACCGGCGCGAACCGGGTCCGCGGGATTTCGATGGCCCGCGCGCCCTCGACGGAGCCGATCGCCGCGCCCATCGCCGTTTCGAGCTGGATCACCGGCGTGCTGGCCGCGTCGGCCGGATCGACGGTCTTGCGGTTCACGATCAGCGGCAGATGCGGCGCCGCCGGGTCGGCGTCCTGCAGGGCCTTCAGGCGTTCGAGGTCGATCCAGATGTTGTTGGTGTTGTAGAACCGCCACTTGCCGACGTCGCCGAACGAGTCGTCGCCGTCGGGGACCTGCGCGGATTCACGCAGGACGATCCGGCCCGCACGTCGCGCCAGATGCCCGCCCTTGCGGTCGGCTGCGGTGCCGAGCACGGTCTCCATCGCGAATGGGATGTCCTCGCTCGCGAGCCACGCGGCGATCCGCGCGTCCGGCAGCGCGCCGAGGTTGTCGGCGTTGGACACGAAACACCAGCGGATGCCCTCCGCCAGCAGCGTTTCGAGCATCCCGCTCACCGCGAGCGCGATGTAGATGTCACCGTGTCCCGGCGGGCACCATTCGAGTTCCGGGTTCGACGGCCATTCGGCTGGCCGTCCGTCGGCGGTGATCTTCGGCTCGCGGCCCTGGAGGAAGTCGGCCGGGATGACGTCGTCGGCGAGATCGGGGTACTTCTTCAGCAACTCCAGCGAAGGTTCGCGAGTGCCCGCCGAATTCATCAGGATCAGCGGAAGCCGCGCGTTGTACTTCTCGCGGATGGAGAGCACCTGCATGGCGATGACGTCGAGGAACGTCTTGCCCGGCTTGATCTCCAGCAGCGACTTCGGCCCGGTGAGCCCCATGCTCGTGCCCAGCCCGCCGTTGAGCTTCAGAACCGCGGTGCGGTCCAGGACGCGGCGCCCTTCTTCGGCGTCCGGCTCAGGCATGTCGACGAGCTTGCTGATGTCCTCGAGCGGTTCGAGTTCGCTTCCCGGCAATTGGCCGGCGCCGGGTTCGGACAGCTGCTCGAGGCGCCGTCGCAGGGCGGCCAGCTCCATGGCGTGGGCCCCCGCGGAACGCATTTTCGACAGCGTTTCGGCGAACTGATCGGACAGGTGCGCGTCAGAGCTCATTGTGCCCTTTCTGAACCACTGCGTCGGGCGTCAGTGTCCGGTGGTGAACCCGCGGCCGCGATCGACGTCGGCGGGACGCGGCCTCGTCATACCTGCCATCGTGATAGCGGGGCCCGCGGCCGGGGCGGGTTCACGCTCAGGGTCACTTTCCCGGCTACGTCTCAGCTCCGCGAACAGGCGTCAGTCTATTACCGGTCGCGGCGCCAGGCCGTGCTCCGGGGTCAGGACCCCGGTCATGCGGACGTCATGCGGTTCCGCGGGCAATTCACGCACGAGTTCGGCGTCCCGGACGACGGCGATCAGCGCGGCGTCCGGCGCGGCGAAGGAGAGCGACCGGTCGTAATACCCGGCACCCCGGCCGAGCCGGACACCTTCGTCGTCGACGGCGAGCGCGGGGATCAGAACCAGATCGGCCGTCCCCAGCGTGTCGGGACCGAGCCGGCGGCCGGTCGGTTCGAGCAGTCCCCGCAGCCTGCCGGGCCCGAGACTCGACGGGCCCTCGAACGCGGCCCACTCCAGCGGCCCCGGCGTGTCGGGGACGATCGGCAGCAGCACCCGTTTTCCCTGGTCGACAAGTTGATCAAGCAGTGCCGTCGATCCCGGTTCGGTACCGAAGGGGACGTAGGCGCACACGACCTCGCCCGGCAGCCGGGCGGCCGCGGCGGCGAGCGCCACCGCCTCGCGAACCCGTGTTTCCGACACCTGCGAACGTCGTTCGGCGGTTATCCGGGAACGCCACTCCGCTTTGCTCAGGTGTTCATTGCCAGGCTCGACCACGCGGTCAGGTTAGGCTTCACGCCTATGACAGGCGCAGCGACCACCCCGGCGGCACGGACCACGAGGAGCTTGCCCGATCGGGCGATTTCCGCGGCTTCGGACCGCATCACTCCTGGTAACGGTGGTGAACTTCAGTTCACCGACGGGCCCACATCGCGTGCCTGGTCGAACGAACGGATCGAGATCCCCCAGTCATGACGGAGCCCATCGCCGAAGCGGCCGAGACCGAAGACGCGGGACAGTTCCGTTCCGTCGAGGATCAGATCTCGCTGACCCTGGACGCCGCGGTGCGCCCGCGCCCGGTCCGGGTCGCCATCTCCGAGGCCCAAGGCCTCCTGTGCGCCGAAGAGGTCGTCGCCGAACACGCGCTGCCCGGTTTCGACCAGGCCGCCGTCGACGGCTACGCGGTGCGAAGCGTCGACGTCCGCGCCGCGGGCCAGGAGCCGGTGCAGCTGCCCGTGGTCGGCGAGATCGCCGCCGGTTCCCGCCAGCCGCGGCGGTTGCAGCCCGGCCAGGCCGTGCGGGTCGACACCGGCGCGCCGCTGCCCACGCTCGCCGACGCCGTCGTCCCGACCGCCTACACCGACGGCCACCAGGCCAAGGTCACCGTGCACAAATCCGTGCCGTCGGCGGCCTACGTGCGCCGGACCGGCGAGGACGTGCAGATCGGCGACGTCGCCGTGCGCAAGGGCGACACCATCGGCTCGGCACAGGTCGGCCTGCTCGCCGCGGTCGGCCGCGCGAAGGTCCTGGTCTACCCGCGGCCGCGGGTGTCGATCGTGTCCGTGGGCGACGAACTGGTCGACATCGACCGCACCCCGTCCGTCGGGCAGGTCTACGACGTCAACTCCTACGCGCTGTCCGCGGCCGCGCGGGACGCGGGGGCCGAGGTGAGCCGCGTCGGCATCGTCCCCGGCGACCCGAAACGGCTGCGGGAGGTCGTCGAAGGCCGCCTGCTGATGTCGGAGATCGTCGTCGTCGCGGGCGGCGCCGGCGGAAGCGCGGGCGACGAGGTGCACGCGGCACTGTCGGACCTCGGCCACATCGACATGACCCGCGTCGCCATGCACCCCGGTTCCGTGCAGGGCTTCGGCAGGCTCGGCCCCGACTCGGTGCCGACGTTCCTCATCCCCGGCAACCCGATGAGCGCGCTGGTCGTGTTCGAGGTCCTGGTCCGCCCGCTGATCCGCGCCGCGCGCGGCACCCGCAACCCGCACCGCCGCATCGTCGGCGCGCGGCTGCTCTCCCCGATCACCTCGACCAAGGGGCGCAAGGGTTTCCTGCGCGGTCAGCTGCTGCGCGACGAGGGCAACGGCGAGTACCTGGTGCAGCCGCTCGGCACCTCCGGCGCGCATCTGCTCGCGTCGCTCGCCGAGGCGAACTGCCTGATCAACATCGACGAAGACCTCACCGAGGTCGCCGCGGGCGAGCAGGTCAAGGTGACCTTCCTGGCCCAGCGGGCGTAATGGGCGCACCGATTTCCGGCGTCGCTCATCCGATCGAGAGCAGGCATCCGGGCTGGCCCGCGAAGCTGGGCCCGCTCCGGGTGCCCGCCGGGATCCTCGCCGTCCGGCCGGTCCGGCTGCGGGACGCCGGCGACTGGAGCCGCGTCCGGCTGCGGGACCGCGAACACCTCGAAATGTGGGAACCGACCGGCGTCGGACCGTGGCCGGATCGCAACGCGTATTGGTCGTGGCCGTCCCAATGGCTGGCCCTGCGCGGCCTCGCCCGGCGCGGGCAATGTCTCCCGTTCACCATCACGGTGGATGGACGCTTCGCCGGGCAGATCACTGTGGGTAACGTCATCCGGGCGTCGCTCCGATCCGCCTGGATCGGCTACTGGGTGTCGTCGGACATCGTCCGCGGCGGCGTCGCGACCGGCGCCGTCGCCCTCGTCACCGACCATGTCTTCGATTTCGGCGGGCTGCACCGGCTCGAGGCGACCGTCCGCCCCGAAAACACCCCCAGCCTGCGGGTTCTCGCCAAAGCGGGCTACCGGCGAGAGGGACTTTTCGAGCGCTACCTCGACGTCGCGGGCGGCTGGCGGGACCATTTCTGCTACGCCGTCACCAAGGAGGAGACCGGTGACGGACTGGTCTCGCGGCTCGTCGCGAAGGGCCTCGCGGAGCGCGTTTGACCCCGTCACCGGGGCGTTCCGGTGACCGCGTTACCACAAGGTGTGAGATTCACCTAATTTGGTGATGCATTTTCCGTGATCGAAACCGGCGAGTCTGCGCGGCGTGTGTGACTGTTGTGGCTAGCGTGACTACAGCAGTGGATCGGGGGAGGTGACGGGAGATGCCCAGTTCGGTGATCATCGTCGCGCTCGCAGCGGCATGGCTCGTCGTTCTCGTGCCCATGGTCGCCCGCAAGCGCCAGCAGGTCGCACGGACGACGGACTCGGCCTTGGCGGCGCGAGTCGTGCGGAGCGGGAGCACACGCCACGAGGGACCGGAGGAGTTCGCGATGGCGGAGAACACGGAACCATCGGTAGAAGACGACCTGGCGGAACTCGAGGCGGAACTCGACGCCGACCTCGAAGACGAGGCACCGGAAGCCGAGCCGCTTCCCCAGCCCTCGCGTACGGCCCGGCCCGAAAGAGAACGGCAGAGCACCGGCTACCGGCCAGGCCGGGGCGGATTCGACCCGGAGGCGGCGGACATCGCCGCACGCGCCAAGTACGCGTTCCGGCAGCGGATCGTCATCGCCCTCCTGGTGCTGGTGGTCACCACCGCAGCCGTCGCCGGCTTCCTGACCCCGACGGTCTGGTGGGCCAACGGTGTCGTCGACGCCGTGCTCATCGGCTACCTCGTGTACCTGCGCCGTCAGGTCCGCATCGAGAACGAGATCCGGCAGCGCCGCCTCGCCCGCTTCAACAGCACCCGCGCCCCGCGCCGCCCGGCGGCCGAGGACGACGAAACCCACGAGTCCCGCGAGTCCTCTGAGGACATCGAGGTCGTCGCCACCGAACGCCCGGCCGTCGTGGAGCGCAAACCGTCCCCGATGTCCCGTCTCCGGCGCCAAGCCGTCGTCGTCGACCTCGACGACGAGGACCCGGCCTTCCACGAGCTCGACGAGCCCGGGACCAGGCCTTTCCGCCGGGCATCCGGAGAGTGACCCCCCTGGTTCGGGGCTCCATGAGCCACTGATAGGCTCATGGAGCTCCCAACGAGGGGCAAGCTTCACCAGGGGCTGTAGCGCAGTTGGTAGCGCGTCTCGTTCGCATCGAGAAGGTCAGGGGTTCGATTCCCCTCAGCTCCACAGCAGCTCAAAGGCCCTTCCCAAGGATATGGGAAGGGCCTTTTTGCTACCCGTACAGCAGCGAAGTACAGCAGCAGGTCATTGCAGGCTGTCGCCGAGCTTCTTGAGCGCCGCCCGCGTCTGGTCCGACGAAATCTCGGTGTAGATCTCCATCGTGACCGCGAACTGAGCGTGCCGGAGAATCCGCATCGCGACCCGAGGGTGCACGTCGAGATCCGCCAGGAGCGAGCCGCAGGAGCGACGACCGTCGTGCACGGTGATGTACCGGACGCCCGCCTTCCTGCATCGCGTCGCCCACGACCGGAGGAAGTTACGCGGTTCGATCGGCGTGCCGTGCTCTGTCGTGAACACGAGTCCGCTGTCCAGCCAGGCGTCTGCCTTCTCCTTGTCTCTCCCCCGACGCTCCAGCCGCAGCTTCAACGCGGCTGTGACAATGTCGATCAGGGGCATGGTGTCGTCAGACGTCGGTGTCTTCGTCTGACGATGCAGGAGCTTCTTCTGGACCCTCTGCAACTGCCAGGAGATATCCAGCTCCGACGTCTCGAAGTTGATCGCCTCATCAGGAATGCCGAGCACTTCACCCTCACGCATGCCCATGATCAGGACGAGGGCATACGCCGCGTACAGCGGATCGTTCTCGGACTTGGCCGACTCCAGGAACTTCCGAGCCTCATCACTGGACCACCGTTGCCGCTTCGGCTTCCGGAGAGTCGGCAGGGTCACGAGCGCCACCACGTTGCGGCTGATCAACTCTTCGCGACACGCGTAGTTCAACGCGCTACGCAGGCAGTCCCGAATGTCTTTGATCGTGCGGCCCGACGGTGCTTGCTCGCAGCATCGTCCGAGCGCGCAGCACCGTTGCTTGGCCCTCGACCTACGGGCGTCCTTGCCCTGTGCGCAGCACTGGCACACCGCAGGCAACTTGTTGACCCACTTCTGTGCCTCACGAAGTTGCAGACGGTCGAGACGCTTGTCTCCCAAGAACGGGTTGATGTACAGCCGAACGAAAAGCTCGTAGTTCACGTACGTCTTGGGTGCCCGGTTCGGTCGGATGACCTCCTCAAGCCAGTAGTGCAAGTACGGCCCCAAGTTCGGAACCCGAGTCGCTACAGGCCCTTTCTTGGCTTCCTGGTGCAGCGTCAACCACTTCTCGTGGACTTCCTCGCGCGTCTTCCCGTAGACGTACTTGCGCTTCCTCTCCCCGCTGGGAGTCGTGACCCACACGTAGGCAGCGAAGCCGTTGCGATGGGGGTAAATCGAGCCTTCCCCGTCAGCACGTGCCTTCCCAGTCATCAGGCAGCCTCCGTCACTCGGTCGTTGATGTACTGATCAACCCATTCAGGGAGAATCCGCCGGTTATGACCGTCCTTGACGGATTGAATCCGCCCGGTCGCGACCAGCATCTTTGTCTTCGACAGTCCGTAGCCCAGCATCTCCGCCACCTCAGCGACGGTGTGCCATTTACGCGTGATCATCAGTTCCCCCTTACGCCGCTTGCCGAGTTGCCGAAGTTTCGAGACCTTCGCCCGGTGGCCCCTGCGCGGCGAGTAGTGCTCTGTCGTACTCGGCCTTCCAGGTGATGCGTTCGGAGATGGCGCGCATCACGAGGTGATCCCGTGGTGGGCAGTGGGTGTCGCCGGGTTCGACCTTGCGCCAGACGAACCGGTCCGGTTCGGGTTGTTCCTTGGTGATGCCGACAGCGGCCAGCGCGTCCAGGACGAAGCCCTTCCGGTCCGCCTTGTGATCGGCCACGGTCTTGCCCGACCACTTGCGAGACACCAGCACCCGTCGCCCAGGAAGCCCGAGCGTCGTCCGACGGTGAGCGCGACCCTTGCAGTGGCCGGGAACGGTCTTTCCGTTGGCTCCTCTGGGGTTGATGCCGTACAGCAGCCACACCGCGCACCGAGGCGAGCACGGAGTCACCGACAGTTCAGCGTGCAGGCGGTCGTGATGATCCCGCTGTGCGGCCGTGTCAGCGTCGACCACCTCACCCGTGGATTTCGTCAGGTACTTGGTCAGGTAGCCGATGTGACGCCCGGATTCCTCCGTGCCGCCCAAGATCCCCTTGGAGTGCACCTGGCGACCGAACGTGACGACGTGCGCGGGTTCCTCGACCGCCTCCTTGGCTTCATCGAACGACGGCAGTGGCTCCCGAGTGTCCGGGTCCACGAAGGTGCGTGAATCCATGTCCCACAACGGTTCCCGGTCGATGTAGACGGGTTCGTCGTGGTTGGGCCACCACACCTGGTGATAGGTCGCCTCCGTGACCATCCGGATGACCTCGTGGGAGATGGAGCCACGGAGGGCGGTGTGCAGGTGCGGAGCCGCCCGCCGTTGGGGTTCCACGGTGGCGAAGTACTGCACATCCCAGCCGACCACGCGCCGCAAGTTCTGCCACCACCTGTCCACCAACGCCGAGAAGTGCACCGCGTCCCGAGCAGCCCGCCGGTAGTCATACGTCGACGGGTTCACCGGCGAGCCATCCGACCGCACCGGGCCGTAGGTGTCGCAGGTGAGCGTGACGAACATCGACGGCCGGAACTTCCCCGCGTACTCCCGTCCCACCGTCGCCGAGGACACCTTGCGTCTAGGCAGTTTCGGCGCGTCCTGCCTCCGTTTCGTGGACCGCTTCACCGGCCGCTTCTCCGGGACGTCGAGGGCAGGCAGGCGACCCGTCATGCCCGACGCCCGCAACTCCTCATCCACCGAGGCGACCTCTGCCCGCAGCTCCTCCGCTTCGACCTCGTCACCTGCCGCTATCACGTCCCGGTAGTGCGCCGCCAGATCAGCCCGGAACGCCAACAGCTCCGTTTGCGTCTCTGACGGGGTTTCCCGCGCGAGGACGGGTTCTTCGGTCATATGCCAGCCTTCACGGCATTGCGCCTGACGGAGCGCCTTTGCCTTGCGCGCACAGGGAAGACACACCGATTCCACAGTGGACCCGCACGGCACCGGGATGTACCGGATCTCGCCGGTTTCGGTGTCTCCGACCTCCATCGTGAACGGCCGGACACAGACGCCGTGCTTCTCCGCAGTGGCCTTCACGACCTCCGTCGACAGCGCCCCGCGGATTCGTCCATTCGGGGGTGCCGGCGAGGCGACCGTACCCGCTTCGACCTGCTGATTTGTGGTTGCGTTGGTCATGCCGTCCCCCTCTCACCGCGCCGGTCTGACAGATGGATCACCGAGGCACCGCCGTTGGTGACGTAATGCTCCAGGTGTTTGATCGTCTGGTCTGAGACCCAGCCCGCGCGGACACGGAGCGGTTCGCGGATGCCTTCGCCCCACACGTAGCCGACACCGGCCGAGCCCTCCGGGATTCGGTTCGCCCACGCACCGCGTTCGTAGGCGCCGTCGCCAAGGACCATCGGAACCTGAGTCTTCGACGTCAGCCGCAGCGCCACCCGTCGAGGCAGCAACTCCCGCACCGGAACCGTGTCCTTCGTCGGCTCCTGCACATAACCCCGCACACTGAACAGCAGCGCCCGCCCCTGTGTGGTCAGGATCGCTACCCGCTCCACAATGGCCTCACGGGTCTTACGGTCGGTGTACTTCGTCAGGGCGCCGATCTCATCGAATTCCAGCAGCTCCAAGGGAAACTCGGTCGAGAGCGGAACCTCACGGGTGTTTCCGGCGAAGACGCGCTTACGGTTCTCCAGTTCATCGATCAGCGCATCGAGGACTTCCAGGGCTTCCTTACCGCTCTGCCCGTAGCGGGTGAAGATCCCGCGCCCGTACGACAACTCCATCGCTTTCGGGTCGATTCCCGACACCCGGATCAGACCGGCACGGATCGCCGGGGCCGCTGACACCAGCGGAGACCACATCACCGAGCCCTTACCCGAACCCGTCGCGCCAGCCACCAGCGTGTGCGCGCCACGGCCCATCAGTGGCACCGTCCAGGGCTTGCCGTACTCGGTCGAACCCGCGTACACCGCCCGCAGATCCACCCCCGCGCCGTCCACGGACACCAGTTCCGGCACCGGCAGACACATCACCGCAGTGTCGAGCAGATCGCGGCGCATGAAGTCGATCGACACCACATTCGGCTCAAGCTCCCGCACCTGGCACCGGGAGACCTTCCGCGCCACCGCCAGCTCCCGCGCGACCTCATCGAAATCTTCCGGCTTCTGGCCCGGAACCAGCCGCACCCGCACCTCATCCCACGACGCGCCGGAACGGACCGACAGCAGCTTCGGCACCGCCACCCCGGACGCCTGACGAGCCTTCGCGACCGCCTCACGCTTCCGCCGCCGAGACACCAGATTCACCGTCACGTCGACCGGGATCGCGTTATCGCGCACCGTCAGCCCGCAGGCGTGCAACCACCCGGCCAGCTTCCGCCCGTAGAGCGCCCAGCGCAGCCACCACGCCCGCAGCCACCGCCCGCACCACTGGTCATAGCCGACCGCGTCGAGCCACCACCACACCAGCAGCACGACCGCCAGCGCGCCGACCGTGACAATGAGGGAGATCCAGCCCAGCCACGTGCACCAGGCCCACAACCCCACCAGGGCGAGGCAGGTACGCCAGTACGTGACCAGTTGCCGAACAATCCAGCCCAAGGCCCGCAGCAGGCCCCACAGCGCCACACCGAGCACCGCTAACGCGGCCAGCGCCTCGAACACACTCGACAGGACACGGCCGACCTTGGCCAGCACCCACAACACCACCGCCAGGCCGCCGCCGACCGCGAGCGTGGTCATGATCTCCTGCGTGTTCATCACCGACCACCCCGCAGACCAGCAGCGGGAACCACGATCGGCAGCGGCAGCATCCCCATACACGGGGAGCACTTCTCCTCACCCGGCAGCAGCCGAGCGAACCGTTTACATTCCGTACAGCGCGTTCGGGTGACCCCCGTTGACGCGCACTGCTTGGCATCATTTATCTTCTTCATTGTTCACTGCTCCAGTGGACAGGCGCAGAACCGGAACAGGTTGGTAGCCAAGGGCCGGTTCTGCGTTTTTATAGGGACACTTTTAGTCACATGGGGACGTGTTTGTATGCCACACGTCCCCACGTGCGTCTATTTCTGATATCGACTTTCTTTATCCGGTTAGTAGCGTGACATTCGGTCCGATCCCCGCCGGGCCGTTGGCTGCCTTCCGGTCGGGCGAAGCCGAACACCCTCGGCCAGCAACACCCGGCGGGTCTGGTTGTAGCTCATGCCATATGTGTCTGCCAGTTGCCGGATCGAACGGCCACCGTTGTAGGCGTTGACCATTCCCGGAGGTGTTGCGGGAAGTTGAATATTCGGAGGCCGGAGCGTGACACCCGCCCGCAGGAGTGTGGTACGCACCGCCCGATAGCTGAGTTGATACCGCTCAGCCAAACCCTCGATAGTGCCCCCTTCATTCACGTAGCGGTCGGCGAGCTCAGCGGCAATTTTCGGTTCGTGCAACATCAGCGAGTCTCTGCCTTCTCTTTCTCGATTCTCGCCGCCAGCTCCTCCGCCTTGTCCTCCTCGTGTGCGACCCAGTACCGCAACTCGTGATGGTGGAACCTGTCCACATCGGACACTGCGCGGTACATTCTTGCGTTGGCCTGACGCCATCTCAGCCAGGTTGCGAGGCTCGCGCCCGGCAGCGGTCGAGTAGACGCCGCGACATGGTGTGCGTCCTTGAGTGTTTGCGGCTCATTTTTGCGCGGGGTCGTCATCACAAACCCCGTTCATTGCGCGGTTTTCGAGCAGCGCCGCCAGTTCGTCCGCGCAATCGCGGAGTCGGCGAAGGAAGGCGGCCCGGTCCGGCCAGCTGGCCCGGTCGTCCGGCGGCATGATCATCAGCAGGCCAGCCGTGCCCGACAACACCAGCGCCGGGGGTGCCCCCGGACTCGAACCAGTCTCCTCCACCGTCACCTCGTCCCAGCGGCTGATCACCCAGGTCGGGCCGAACCCCTTCCGCATACTCGTCACCTCCCGCCCTGCGTTCCCATTCCCGTGCTTGTTCCTCGAAGGCTTGCGCGGCCGATCCCACGGCGGCGACTACCCACCACGGCTGAGTACGGTCACCGGCCAGAGCGCGCCAGGCGTGCGCGACCGACCACGACACCGCCGCCATCTCCTGCGCAACATCCGGATTCGTGCCCCGCGATCGAGCCACCGCGTCCGACGCGTCCCGATAGGCGCGATAAGCCGACTCCCACGCTGATACCTGCTTGTTCGGCATCACGACACCGCTTCCCTGTAGAGGTCAGTGCCGTCACGCGGCCTTGGCCGAGGACTCACCAGCCGTCGACCGAGGCGCCTTCCCTCCCGAGGCCGAGCCCGTGTCACTCGCCGCCGCCTTGAACCCGGTCGCGCGGAACACATAGGACAGGTACTTGAACTCACCCTGCCCGGTCACCTTCGGTTCTGCCGTCAACCCGTCCAGCTCGACCGGCCGCATCCCCGGCATCACCTCAGCCGTCGTCGGCACAGGCTGCACATCAGCCAACAGCGTGATCTCAAACGACGCACGCTTCGCCTTCGTCTCACCGAGATCCGTCGCCGTGAACTTCCACTGCCGCTTTCCAGACGTCTCGTCGATTCGCTGCCGCACCGGCCGCCCCTGCGCCTTGTCCTCACGCGACTGGTACTCGTTGTCCGGCGACACCTCGCCCACCATCACCAGGCCCTGAGGAAACGCCTCGTCGTGCTCAACGCTGAACCGAATGCCCTTTTCGATCGCCATATCGTGTTGAACCTTCCCGCTTGTCGGATTCGCCTTTACCGGCGTACCTACAACAATCGGCCAAACAGGCGTCCCGTCACGACACCGTCTCGGTCTCACCTCAGAGCGTCTTGCACTCCTTTGGTCTCGTCTTGTCTCGTCTCCCGTGGTAGTTTGGTCTCGTGAGCACCGACACCGCCACACAAGAGGTCCGGCCGATCGTTCTCAAAGTCCTGCTCAGGGGACGGCACTTGCAGAGCTATCGCGCGTTCTGCCGCGAGTACGACAAGGTGGCCGACAAGGTCGACAAGAGCCTGAGAGGCAGTTACCCCAGCAAGGCCCAGTTCTACCGATGGCTATCCGGCGAACTCGTCAGCCTGCCCTATGCGGACCACTGTCGAATCCTTGAAGCGATGCTGCCCGGATGGCAGGCCGAACAACTCTTCGAGTCACACGACGGCGGAATCGAGTTCGTGCCCGAGCCGCCGCAGGCGAGAGCGGATGAGCCCAAGCAAGAGTCCGCAGCTCAACGAGTCGCCAACAACGAACCGCGAGCCGCGCAAGGGAACCAAATCGGCGAGGAATACACCCTCGCAGTCCCCCGCGTCGAATTCGGCGAAGCGAAAATCGACGTACTGTCGTTACCGAACCCCCAGCCTGGCCGTTTGCTGGATCTAAACTGGAGCACGTTCGGCCAGGGCATCGAACAACTTGGCAGCCAGATCAAGAATCTCGGCAGCCGCCTCGATGCCGATATCTGTTTCGGAATCAACGAGGCCGGGCTAGTAATGGCCACATTTCTTTCATCCTCGCGATTTTCGCGATGCCCAATCGGATATCTGCGATGCAACAAGGTTCGCGGCGGAGGAATCGAACTTGACGACGCCTCCGTCTTTCCAGAGACCAAAGAGCATCCGACGATTGTGTTGTGCGACTTTGAAGTCAAGCATTCCGACGCTATCGGCTACCTTGCGCAACAGGTCCGATCACGCTATCCGACGGCCGACCTGTACTTCGCAGTTTTCGGAGCAATGACCCAGGGAGACGACCCCCGCGCGGACAACTTCGACGATCTGGCCGGTGCGCAAAACCTGCGCAAGGTGGACTTCTCGGCTATCTTCATCGCTGCAACCATGAGCCCTCCCGGAATTGAACCTCCGTTGGAACTGCGCTAACCATAAAGGCGGTTACCAGATGAACTCCGAAACATCACTTCCCGACTTGGCGGCACGTATCGCCGACCTGGTTAGGGAAATGGTGCTTGAAATACGCCCGCGGCTCGTTTCTGCCGCCATTTCAGGCAAGCGGCGCGAGCAGGAAAACCTTCGCCATAGCGACAACTTTCTTTCAGACTTCGACTTGTGGATGCACCAGCGCTACAAGGAAGCGATTGTCCAGCACATCCCCTCGTTTGTGTACGCCTCCGAAGAAGCCGACCCTGAGGTGGTCGGACCGGACTCAGACCCGGATCTATGCGTGCTTGTCGACCCGCTGGACACCAGCGAACTCGCGGTACGAGGTCTCTACGGTTACACGCACATCATGGTCTACTCTCGCGCGCTGGCGAGGCCGATCGTTTCGGTAATCGGGGACATCTTCCATCACATTCAGCTCTACATCGGCGCGCGAGACAGCGACGGCATCGACCGGGCTTTTATGGTCACAGCCGACCAGACGAAATACGTTCTCGACCAACCTTCTCAATCCAACCTCTCGCAAGCCTTGGTCACCAACTACCTCATGCGGCCAGACGCACGGTTCGTACCCCTTGCGCAACAACGCGATTTCCTTGCAGCCCTCAGCGCGCCGTCCGACGGAGACAAGAAGAACGGGCGCGTTGGTGTCGACTTCGGCTCGGTAAGTCTGTGCCATGTAGCGGCCGGGCTGACCGATGCCACCATCGAATTCGCTAAGGGATTCGCCATCTGGGATCTCTCGCCAGGCCACTACGTACTTCACGCGGCAGGCGGAACCGTCATCGACCTACAGGGGCAACCGATCTCCCTCGACTACCACCTTGACTCGCTCGCCGATATTGCCGCCGCGATGAACCCGCGCCAGAAGTTCATTGCCGCCGGTAATGCCAGTCTTGCCGACGAGATCTTGAAGACACTGCGCGTGTAGCACCTTTGGTGCCCTTGGCGCCCCTGCGAGCGTTCACAAGCGATTCCTGCCGAATTTGGCTCTATGGGATCAAGGCGCCGCCGTTGGCGGCGCGCGGGTCACCACCCGTCCGGCGGGCTCCGCCCAGTTGGCGACGCCGGCCTCCCGCTCCGCTCCGGCAGGCGCCGCCGGGCGAGCCCGCCGCAGGGCAGCACCCGCAGCGCGCCGCCAACGACGACGGAAGCCCAGGAGCAACACGGCCCAATCACCCGACCCGCCTCATCGACGCGCAGTGGTGACCGGGGCTCCCTCGCTTCTCAGCGTCTTACGCCGAGCCGCCCGCATCAAGGCGGGAAAGCGTGCCTTGACACGACCGACTCAGCGCAAGGCGTGGCGGTGACGAGGGGAACGGGGACGAGCAGGCATCAGGGCACTCAGGCAGCCACGAGGGGCCGGAGTGCGATAGATTCAGGGCGAGACGCAGCGCGCTGACCAGCGGCGATGAGACTGCTGTACAGCAGCAAAGTACAGCAACGCCAGCGACCATGAGCGACCGTCAGCAGCGCATATGACCCCCGACATGACCTCAGTGACCTGGGGAAACGCCGATGCCGACAGTTCGCATCGAGAAGGTCAGGGGTTCGATTCCCCTCAGCTCCACAGATATCAGGCTCGTGCCCGCAAAGGGCGCGGGCCTTTTCTGTTCCGCGTGTCGTGTGGGGTGCAACTCCCACACCCCGCCCAGGGGGCAAGCCCCGGATCCCCGCGTCGAAGCACAAAAAAGCCGATGGCCCGTGCCCACTGGGGGGTGGCACGGGCCATCGGCTGCGCGGTCACTCAGGCGGACTTCACGCCATAGACGAGGTGGGTCACACCCTTTCCTTCGATGACCCGGGGACCGGTCAGGTCGACCACGAGATCCTTGAACCGCTCGAAGAGACGGATGCCGTCGCCGAGCAACACGGGCACCACCGCGACCTGGATCTCGTCCAGGAGCCCGGCCTCGAGGCACTGCTGGGCGATGCTGGGGCTCGCGACGCAGACCGACTTGTCGCCCGCGGCGGCCTTCGCCTGCGCGATGACGCTTTCGATCCCGTCCGTTACGAAAGTGAAGGGCACGTCCGCGCGCGGCCAGCCGTCCGGGACGCTGTGGGTGGCGATGAAGACCGGCACGCCCGTCGGGTGCTTCCCGTCCCATCCTTCGGCGAGATCGAAGGTGCGGCGACCCGAGACCAGCGCGCCGGTGTCGGCGATGGCCTCACGCAGATACTCGGCGCTGTTCTCGCTCACCTGGAAGGTGATGTCGGGGTGAGCGGACGCGACGGCGACATCACCGGTGCCGTACCAACCGAAAACCTTGTCGACCCCATCGGAAGGGTCGGCGACGAACCCGTCAAGCGACATCGACATGTCGGCGACAACCTTGCCCATCGACTTCTCCGTTCATCAGTTGCGGTCCGTGGTCGTTTCGCCACGAAGTTCGCTTATTGAGACGTACGGAGTCCGGACGACTAATCGGTCCGGGCGGGGATTCACCCGTTAGTGCAGGTCACAAGGTCAGGGGCAGGCCGAAGGCCGGAAACAGGTGCGGTTCGAACGACATGACCTCCGCGATCTCGCCGTCTTCGATCCGCAGCACGTCGAGCACCTGGGCCCGGAACACCTGCGTACCGGGCCGTTGCACGTAACCCGCGGCGGCGGGCTGCCGGTTCGCGACGGTCGGCAGATGCCGCCAGCGGCCGAAATAGCGCGGCGACCCGGGATCGATGACCGGGCCGAGGAATTTCGTGATCGATTCCCTGCCGGACACCCACAGATCTTCGGGAGGCATCGTCAGCAGGGCGTCCTCACGCAGCAGTTCGGCCATCGCCGCGACGTCGTCCTCCTCGGTGGCGGCGATGTAGCGGCGCAGGACGGCCTGCTCGTCCTCGGTCGGCCCGGCCTGCCTCGTCCATTCCGACCGCCGCTCGGGGAGATGTTTGCGCAGGGTCGAACGAGCGCGCTGCAGGGCACTGTTGACCGACGCCGTGCTCATCTCCAGGAGTTCCGCGGCCTCCGCGGCGGGCCAGGAGAGCACGTCCCGCACGATCATCACCGCCCGCTGCCGTGGCGGCAGATGCTGGATACCGGCGAGGAACACCAGCTCCACGGTCTCCCTCGACACCACCGCCGCGTCCGGCTCCTGCTCGGTCGACACGACCTCGTTCAGCAGCTCGTCCGGATAGGGTTGCAGCCAGGTGATACGCGAAGGCGGCTCGGGATTGCCTTGGGTCACCCCCGCCGAGGCGTCGTAGTGCTGGGGCCGGCGCGAGTGCCGCCGGAGGAAGTCGAGGCACGCGTTGGTGGCGATGCGGTACAGCCAGGAGCGGAAACTGGACCGCCCCTCGAAGCCGTCGCGTTTGAGCCACGCTCGCAGGAAGGTCTCCTGCACCAGGTCTTCGGACTCGTCGTAGGAACCGACCATCCGGTAGCAGTGCAGTTGCAGTTCCCGGCGATGCCGTTCGACCAGCATCGCGAACGCGCCCTCATCGCCGGTCCGCACCGCCTCGGGCGACACCACGTCGTCGGTCTCGCCAGGGCCTTCGGCGGGCGGCGTTTCCGTAACGCGGTCCGGCGTTACGTTTTTCGCCGGTTCCACCGTCGCGGGCGAACCGGTGCCCGCCTCGGCGGCGTCCAGCGCGACCCTGGCGATGCGGCGCAACCTGCTCACCGAGGAGGACAGGTCGACGACGTCGGCGTAGAAGGCGTCGGGACGCTGCGGCGCGAGGCCGGTGATCCGCTTCTCGATGTCGGCGATCAGATCGGTCACCCGATCCCGCTCCGCCGAGGTGTGCCGGCTCCGATACGACTTCTGACGGCAGGCCGCCGAACAGTAAGCCGATGTCCTGCCCCTTTTGCCCGGCTGCCGCGGCAGCGGCTTGCCGCAGGTTCGGCAACCCTCGTCAGGCATGACGCACCACCAAATACTAGACCGGCCCTTGACATTACGCATTAAGCCACGTAATGCCAAGGGCCGCCAGCCGATCATCGCAAACGTGAATTATTCATGAAACGATCGGGAGGAGATCATGTCCGACGCTATCGGCGAACACCGACAAAGGTTCCGGTGTCCGGCGAAAGCGAGTCCGCCCCCTCGACCAATTCGACGGCACAGCCCGCCTTTTCCAGCGCGGCCGCGTACTCGTCGCGGGTGAACAAGGTCAATCGCTGCACATTGACGAAGTGGTTGATACCGGAGGAATCCGCGGTGACGAAGTGCGCCTCCTGCCGAACCCGCCGTCCCTCTCGCGCCGAATGCGAAACCCTCGCGATCGTCCGGCCGTCGCTCCTGGTGACGGAATCGGAGACATAACCTTCGATGTACTGCTCCGGCGAATACCACGGATCGATGACGAGGACGCCGCCCGGCGAAAGGTGATTCGCCATGCTGCCGATGGCACTGTCCAGCTCATCGGTCGTGGCCATGAAGCTGATCGAATTGAACAGACAGCAGACCGCGTCGTAGGTGCGGCCCAGATCGAACCGCCGCATGTCGCCTTCGTGGATCTGCACACCGGGAACCTTCGCGCGGGCGCGTTCCCTCATCTGCGCGGAGAGCTCCAGGCCCTCAAGGCGGGTGAAGGTCGGCTTCAGCGCCGCCAGGTGCTCGGCCGTCCCGCACGCCACGTCGAGCAGCGAGGCCGCTTCCGGCCGCCGCGCGCGGACGATGGCGGCCAGCAGCGCCGCTTCGGCCTGGTAGTCGCGAGCGCGGTTGGTGTAGATCTGGTCGTAGATCTCGCTCAGGTCGTCGTCGTAGACGTTGTTGTCGGAGGTCTCAGCCTGGAGGGTCATGCCGCTTTCCTTACTGGAGAAGCCGAATGGCGCCCGTGCCCACGGCGCTCACTGACACTGTCACGAACAGCGCCGACGATGCGGTCCACGTCGGCGTCCGAGAGGCCCTGGTGGATCGGCAGGAGCAGGGTGCTCGCCGACGCGGCGTCGGACTGGGGCAGCCGCACGTCCGCACCGTAGGCCTTGACCTTGTGCAGCTGCGCGTAGCGGAAGGTGGTGTAGATCCCTCGCGCGTACAGGTCACGCGCGACGTCGTCCCGGATACCGTCGTCGAGCTGGATCCAGTACATGTAGTGCGAGGTCGTGTGCCCCTCCGGCAAGGGCGGCGGCCGGTGCAGGCCGTCGAGGCCGTCGAGTTCCCGGTCGTAGTGGGCCGCGATCTCGGCCCGGCGTTCGATGAATCCCGGCAGGCGGTCCAGCTGCACACTGCCGACGGCGGCGAGCACGTCGTTGCTGATCGACCGCCGCGAGAACGACGAAACCTGGAACTCCCACCAGCGGGTGCGGGAGCGCAACGCCTCGTTGTAACCGCTGGTCTGTTCCAGCCCGAAGTACGCCAGTTTGGGCGCGCGGGCGGCGAGTTCGGGGTCGCGGACGTACAGCATCCCGCCGTCGACGGTCACCACGATCTTGCCGTAGTCGAAACTCCACACGCCGAAATCGCCGAACGTGCCACAGGGCTTTCCGTCCACAGTGGACGCGACCGAGACCGCGGCGTCCTCGATCAGCTGGATCCCGCGCTCCTGGCAGAGCGCGGCGATCTGGGCGACCTCGCCCGGATAACCGCCGTAGTGCAGGATCGCCACCGCCTTGGTCCTCGGGGTCAGGACGGCCTCGATGTCGGCGACGGTCGGGTTCAGGGTGCGCCGGTCGACGTCGCAGAACACCGGCCGCGCACCGCGGGAGGCGATGGCGTTGGCGACGCCGACGAAACAGATCGTCGGCAGCACGACCTCGTCACCCGGCCCGATATCGGCCAGTTCCATCGCGAGGAAAGTCGCCTCCGTGCACGAGTTCACCGACAGCACGTGGTCCTTGCCGACGCCGATGTGGCGGGCGAAGCCCTCCTGGAACTCCTCCACCTTCGTACCGCGGCCGACCCAGTTGCTCTCGAACACCTCTCGAATCGCCGACAGCTCACGTTCGCCCAACGACGGCTGGACCACATTGATCATCCCGGGCACTATGACTCCTCTCCGCACGGGTTTTCCACTGCTGGTCCGCCCCGCCCGACGGCGAGCACCGACCGGTCACCAGAGCCGCCCGGCTGTCGCCAGCCGGGCGGTCCCTCGGTTGCGTCTACGCGCTGGCCACCGGAGCGCGCTCTTCTTCGGCGACGGCCTCCGGAGCTTCCTCGTCCCCGTGACCGTGGTCGCCGCTCATCGGCGGGACGTGCCGCAGCGTCGCGATCGCGACACCGGCGAGCCCCACGAACGCGATCGTGCAGACCACCGCGACGACGTTCAGCCCGGAGGTGAACGCGTCCTTGCCGGAGGTGATGAGCGAATCGGCCACCGACGTGGACAGGTTCTTCGCGGTCTCGAGCGCCCCGGCGAGGGATTCGCCCGCGACCGCGCCTTCCGGCGTACCCGCCACCTCGGCGGGAACCGTCACCTCACTGCGATAGACGGCGGTGCCGATGCTGCCGATGGCGGCGACACCGAGCGCGACGCCCAGTTCCCCACCGGTCGACGACAGCGAAGACGCCGAACCCGCCTTGTCCTCGGGAGCCGCCGGGACGACCATCTGGCTGACCAGCGGGCCGACCGGGCTGACACCCAGGTACACGATGGTGAAACCGACGATCAGCAGCGCCACCCCGGTGACCGCGGTCACCTGCGTCAGGACGAACATGCCGATCGCCGAGATCAGGGTGCCACCGGCCAGCACGTACGCCGGCCGGATCTTCTTGGCGATCGCGGAGCTGATGAAGATCCCGGCCAGCAGCACCAGGGTCGGCACCAGCAGCCAGAGACCGGCGTTCATCGGGCTGAAGCCCTCGACGAGCTGCAGCTGCAGCGCGATGAAGTAGCCGGCGCCGCCCTGGACCGCGGCGATCAGGAACGACAGCAGAAGCGCGCCGCTCACCGCCTTGATCGCGAACAGCCGCACGTCCAGCAGCGGGTTCTCCAGCCGCCGCTGACGGAGGACGAACACGATGCCGAACACCACACCGGCGACGATCGCCACGACCGAGAGCGTGTCCCAGCCGAGCCTCGCCAGCTCCTTGAAGCCGTAGATGAAGGGCAGGATCGCGGCCAGCACCAGGATGACACTGACCGGGTCGAGCCGTCCCGGGCTCGCTTCCTTCGTGTTCGGCAGCAGGAACGGTCCGGTCACCAGCAGCAGGAGCATCACCGGGACGCCGATCAGGAAGACCGATCCCCACCAGAAGCTCTCCAGCAGCACACCACCGACGACCGGGCCGAGTGCGACCCCCGCCGTCATCGCGCCGGCCCAGACCGAGAACGCGACACCCATTTGCTTCGGATTCGGGAACATGGTGAAGATCAGCGCCAAGGTCGACGGCATGATCGTCGCGCCGGCGATACCGAGCAACGCCCGCGCCGCGATCAGCATCTCCGGCGAGGTCGAATACGCCGCGAGAATCGAGGCGAGGCCGAACGCCGCGGCACCGAAGAGCAGCACCCGTCGCCTGCCGATCCGGTCGCCGAGCGTGCCCATGGTGACCAGGAAACCGGCGATCAGGAATCCGTAGATATCACTGATCCACAATTGCTCCGACGCGGAAGCTCCCAAATCCGCTGACAAGCTCGGCAACGCAAGGAACAACACCGAAATGTCCAGCATCGTCAGCATTGTCGGCAGCGCCAATACCGCTAATCCCAACCATTCACGCCGACCTGCTCGAGGGACCGCCTCGTCAACAGACACAAACCTCACCTCTCTCGGAATGTTCAAAGGGCACCATCACGGGTCCCACTATGTGTAAGCGTGTCAAGACTCAGCGTCGGCGGCATCTTTCAAAATGCGACATCATGGGCAAATGGGAACTTCTGTCGCCGGGCGGGCCGTCAGCGCCTACGATTCGCCTCGGTCAGTTTTTCGAGCATCGGAACGATTTCGTGCGGGCTCGGCCGGGAAAGCCACTCCTGATACGCGGCCTCCGTACCGTCCTGGAACGCGGGTTCGGTCACGACCTGGAGGATCGACTTGCGGATTTCGTCGACCGACTGGGTCCGGTGATCGAGCCGGACACCGTTGCCCCGGCCAAGCACGTAGTTCGCGGTGGGCGTCGATTCCAGCTTCTTCGCCGGCATTTCCCACTGCGTGACCTTTTCGCGGGCCTCCTCACGCACCCCGAATTCCCAGCCGACCCGGTACGTGCCCGAGTCCAGCGCGCCCTGATCCCCGGCGCCGGCGCACCGCGGGCACAGCCCGGCCGACGGCTCCTCCTCGACGGCCCGGATCAGCAGCGATTCGTCGGTGTCGCACACGATCTGCGGCACCTTGAACGCGATCGACGCGGCGAAGGTCCCCATCCCGCCGTGGTGGATGATCGCCGAACAGGTCGGCAGCAGATAGGTCAGCGGGACCCACTCGATCCGCCGCACGTTGGCGGGCAGGGTGCCGACCCCGTCCATCTGCAGTTCGTTCAGTGTCGCGATCACGTCGACGTCGAGATCGGCCACCGCCTCCATGATCGCCGGCGTGCGGCCCCAGTCCCCCTTGATGAACCGGCGGGTCGATTCGCCGAGCGTCAGCGCGATCCGCGGCCGCTCCGGCTGCTCGTACAGCCATTCGGGCAGCGTTTCGGTGCCCGAATAGGGCACGTAACGCATCGAAATACGGGTCGAGCTGTTCGGCAGGCCGAGGCCGGGCGGCAGCGGGTCGATGGACCATTGCCCGTACATCAGTTCGTCGTCGACTTCGATCCCGTATTTCTCGGCGAGCGGCCGGACGAGATCGGCCTGCGGGTTTTCGGAGAGGCCTGCCGCCTGGAGTTCGGCACGGCGCTCGGCGAGTTTGTCCATGCTCCACGCGAAGCAGTCCGGGCCCATGAGGAACCGGGCGTGGGCGGCACCGCAGGCGCGGGCGGCGACCGGACCGGACGCGAACGTCGGATCCCAGATGACCAGATCCGGCTTCCACACCTTGGCGAAACTCACCAGGTCCGAGGCGTCCGGAAGGTCGGTCCGGACGTAGTCGGACACCGCGTTCAGCAGATACTGGTAGAAGGCGATCCAGTGCTCACGCCCCTCTTCGTCGAGGCCGAGGACCTCGGCGTAGCGCAGGACGTCCTCGGGCCCGGGCGGGGCCTTCGCGTCGGGACGCATCCGCGCCTCGTTGGCGTTCGGGTCGCCGAGCCCCACCGGCGAGAGACCGACGCCGGCGACGGCGTCGGCGAAGCTGGCGTGGGTGGCGACCCGGACCTCGTGCCCGGCGCTCTGCAGCGCCCAGGCACACGGCACGATCGGCCACAGGTGGGCGAACGACGGATAGACGGTGAACAACACTCGCATCGGGACTCACCCCTCCTCAGGCGACTCGCGCGGAACTGTCCCCGTGACCGGAAACGGCTCGCGCGTAGTGGTCGGCGATCGCGTGGAACGATTCCTTCTTCTCCCACCGGTACGGGGAATTCACATCCGAGAAGTCGTCCCTGATGGTCTTCAGGACGGCCATGCTCGCCATGTCCAGGTCGTAACGCGGGTCGGGCGAATGCGGATGGGTCGGGTGGATCAGTTCCGAGACCGTGACACCGTCGACGCCCGCCGTCTCGAACAGGTCCAGCATCTTCCGGTGGTAGCCCGCCTGCGCCGCCTCGTCGCGGACGTAGCCGTCGACGATCGTCGGCACCTCGCCGCTGCGGTCGGCGATGTCCCAGACGAAGAACGCCTTCTGCTCGGCGCCGGTGTAGGTCGCCGTCCCGTATTCGGTGATCCGGATCGGCTTGTTCCACTTGCGGTATCCGTCGATGAACGCCAGATGCCCCTCGCGCGTCCGGGGTTTCGGCGTCCAGTGGTACTGGATGCCGACGAAGTCGAACGGATCCCAGTCCACGTCCTCGAACGGCGCGGCGGAGTAGCCGACCTCGCCCGCGAAGTTCGCCCTCGCCACCGCCGCGGCCCTGCCGAGGAACTCGTTGAGCAGGGGCGCGGCGGCCGCCGTGTCGACCTTCGCGGTCGGGTGGAGCAGGAAGTGGTTCGCGTCGGCGAAGACGTTCGCCATCCGCTCGTGATAGAAGCCGCCCTCGATGAGCCCAGGGGTGAAGATCAGCTGCACGGCACCCACGCCGAAGCTGATCAGAGCGCCGTCGCCGCGCAGCGACTCGGCGAGCCGGGCGCCCTCGGCGAGATGATCGAGGATCTCCTGCTGCGTACCTTCCACCAGCCGCGGCTGGAGGTACACGTGCAGGCCGCGGTCCACCGCGGCGGTCGCGGTGGCGGTCAGCCGATCGAGATCCGTGCCGAAGACCGTGACCGAGTTGCAGTTCAGGTCCGAGCTGATGACGTCGATCTCGGTCTGCATCAGCGAGTCGCTCCACACGTTCCTGGAGAGCGCGCCCTGGCCGGTGGCGAAGTTGGTGCCCGTGTCGTAGGCGACACCACGGTAGTTCGTCATCGTGTCCTCCCCCTCACCAAGCGACCGGCAGCGCGAAGAGCCGCTGCAGGGTCCCGTCGTTGTTACCGGGGACCTGGTCGTGCGGAATGGTGATCCGCAGGTTCGGCATCCGCGCGATCATCGCCCGGAAGGTGATTTCGAGTTCGAGCCGCGCCAGTTCGGCACCGGGGCACCGGTGCACGCCGTGACCGAACGCGATGTTCGCCCCCGGCTCCCTGGTGATGTCGAACTTGAACGGATCGGGAGTCGTCGCCGGGTCGAACGCGACGCCGACCGAGCTGATCAGGATTCCTTCGCCCGCCTTGATCACGTGGCCGCCGAGGTCGATGTCCTCGGTCGCGACCCGGCCGTACTGCTCGATCAGGGAGACGTACCGCAGCATCTCGGCGACCGCGTTCGGCACGAGACCGGGGTCGGCGACCAGCGCGTCCCACTGCTCACGGTTGTCCAGCAGCGCCAGCGTGCCGAGCGAGATCACGTTCGTCGTGGTGTCCGTGCCGGCGACCAGCATCGCCAGCGCGAGCTGGATCAGGGTGGCCCGGTCGACCTTGCCGCCCTTCAGCTGGTTCTCGACGAGGTCGTCGACGAGACCGACCGGACCGGCGCCCGGATTGGCCTCCTTGTGCGAAATCAGCTTCTCCAGGTAGGCGTTCAGGTCGGTCATCGCCTGCTCCGCCTGGCCCGGTTCCGCCGAGAACAACCTCCTGGCGGGCTCGTCGAACTCTTCGCGTTCCTCGGCGGGGACACCGAGCAGCAGGCTGATCACCAGCGAGGGGACCGGGTGGGCGAACTGCTCGACGATGTCGCCGGTGTTTCCCTTGCTCATCATCTCGTCGAACTTCTCTTCGACGATGCGCTGGATGTCCGAGTGCAGCCGGTCGACGCGCCGCATCGTGAAGCTCGGCATGATCATCTGCCGCTGCTGGGTGTGCACGGGCGGATCCGCGCCGAAGAGCACCTCGGCGAAACCGCTGTCGACGATCGCCTCGAACTCCTCGTTGAGCATCGGGAAGTTCCCGACCTTGGCGCTGATGGACACCTTGCGGTGGTCCGCGAGGACGGTGCGGGCGGCCTCGGTGTCGGTCACCAGCCACGCGGTGCGCCCGTTGTAGAGCCGCACCTGGGTCATCGGGCTGTGCTTCCTGAGGTCGACGAGCTCACTCGCCGGCCGGTACGGGCACTTCCGCGGAATCGGGTATTCCGGCGGGTTTTCGGCGTGCAGCGGCGTGGTGGTCATGGCACCCTTCTCTCGGATATGAGGGACTCCGGTGCCGTTTCCCCAGGCCCCGGCGAGCGGAAAGTCGTGCCTGTGAAGGGTTTCCGTCACAGGCGTTCGGCGGGATCAGTACGTGGTCCCGCATTTGGCGCAGCAGCGCCCTTCGGCGGGTTTGCGGGCCGCGATGATTCCGTAGCCCATCCGTTCCCCGCCTGCCCCGAAATAGTTCCGGTAGCCCTGTTTCAGGTTCTCGATGGCTTCTTCACCGAAGTCCGAGACCAGCTCGTCCTGCAGCTCGTTCGCCCGGTCGAGATAGCGCAAACCCATGCCGTAGACCCGAGGACCGCACTGGATGTACTCCTCGACGACGAAACCCGCCCGCTTCAACGTCTCGACCCACTGCGGGATCGTCAGCAGACAGTGCATCTTGAACGCTTCCGACAGCTGGGTGAACTCGTCGTCGCTCATCCCCGGTTCCCGGGTGCAGTCGGAAAGCGCGAGCCGTCCGCCGGGACGGAGCACGCGATGGAACTCGGCGAGCACGGCATCGAGATCGGGCGCGTGCATCAGCGACTCGATCGCCATGATCGCGTCGAAACTGCCGTCCGGATACGCGATCGACTGGTAGTCACCGCGTTCGAACCGCACGCTCCGGGAAAGCCCGCTCTCGAAGGCACGCCGCTCCCCCTCGGCGACCTGCGCCGCGCTGACGGTGATTCCCGTTACCAGCGCGCCGGTTTCCTTCGCGACGAGGACCGCGGGGGCGCCGACGCCGCAACCGGCGTCCAGCAGGCGTTCCCCGGGCCGCAGGTACAAGGTGTCCGCCACCTTGCGGGTGATCCGCTGCGCCGCTTCGAAAACCGTGGTGTCGTCGTCCTTTCCGTACCAGTACGCCAGATGCTCCTGCCCGTCGTTCAGCGCGATGGACAGGGGCGTGGTCTGGTCGTACATCTTGCCGAGCTCATCCGAGATCGTCCCCAGTTCGGTCATGGCTTCCCTCACCTCTTGTGCTGATGGAAACGCGCGCTCGACGTCGGCGGATTCACTTGTCCATCAAGGTATCCGCGGCGGTTTCCGGTTGTCATCTCGTACGTTGCGCGAGGCGAAGCCACGCGGTCAGGCGGCCCGGCGCCGGATTTCGTAGGGCTCGACGAGGGTCTCGCGCAGGGTTCGCCGCAAGCCGTCCGCCGTTCCGGTGATCGTGTTCTCGTGGAAGAGATTGGTGTTGAACCCGAACTTGCCGAGGATGTCCCCGGCCGGGTCCAGTTCGAGCGACCACAGCGCGCCGTTGGGAATCTGGGTGCCCACGGGCGCGGACCGCAGCCGCCGCCGGATGGCGGTCCAGCGCACGCCGCCGTGTTCCTCGTCGGTCATGGTGAACGGCGACTGGACCGCCTGGAACACACAGGCCGCGCCGTGGGGTTCCATGACGGCGTTCATCAGCTCCGGCGCCTCCGCGATGATCTGGGAGAACGGGATTTCGTGCGTGTACGCCGAAACACAGGCGGACCGCGTCTTGGCGACCACCTCGCGGAAGTCCGCGCAGCCGGCTATATCGACGCGCAGCGGCAGGAAGTTGAAGAAATACCCGACGCTTTCCTGGGTCCACGTGGGATGGCGTCCCGGCGTGAACGTCGGCACGACCAGATCGGACTCACCGGTCTCGTCACGCAGGTACGTGAGATACGCGGCCAGCAGGACCATGAAGACGGAACTGCGGGTCTCCGCCGCCATCTCCACGGTCGCCGCGCTGAACTCCGGTTCGAGGGTGTAGCGGTGCCACGAGGTCAGGAACGTGGCGTCGGGCGAACGGGGCAGGTCCGTCCGCATCGCCACCACGCGCCCGCCCCGCAGGTTCTCCCGCCAGAACTCACGCGCCCGGTGCACCGCCGGGGAGTCCGCGTTCTCGTGTTGCCACGTCACGTAATCCCGCATCTGCCGCACCGCGGGGAGCCCGTCCGCCGCCCCCTCCCGCCGCGCCGCGTAGCGGGCGACGAGATCGCGGACGAGCACCTGCGCCGACCAGCCGTCGACGGCGGTGTGATGCGCGACGAACGCGAGTACCGCGTCCCGTTCGTCGAACCGGCCGAGCAGGAACCGGACCAGCGGCTGTTCGCCGGCGCCGAACTCGCCCGCCTCGATCTCGTTGAGGAAGAGGTCGGCCACCTCGTCCCGGTCCGCCTCCCCGTCGAGCACACATTCGCGCAACTCGGGCGAGACAGGCGGCAGGATCACCTGGTGCGGATCGTTCTCGTCGAGGACGACCCGGGTGCGGAGCGCTTCGTGCCGCTCGACGACATCGGCCGCCGCGCCGCGCAGCGCGGCCAGGTCGATCTCGCCGTGGACCCGCCAGCCGCCGACGATGACGTACCGGGGGCCGAACGGACCGGTGCCGTCCCCCCTGTCCATCATCCGCAGGAAATCATGTTGGAACGACAGCGGAAACCGCTCCGGCACACCGGACGTCTCGCCCATGACGACAGTTCCTTTCAGCTCGCGAGCCGCTGCGCGGGCAACGACCAGTGCAGACCGTCGGCCGAGGGGACGAGCCCCCCGTCCCGCACCGGGACGGTCTCGTCGGCGTTCGCGCCGACGACGGCCTGGACCTGGATCCGGGCCCCTTCCTTCGACACCGCCTTCGCCAGCGAGGTCTGCAGGAGGTCGCGGTCCTCCCCGGCCACCTTGACCGGCTGTTCGACGGCCTCGGTCAGCTCGCGGAACGCGGCCGCCCTGGAGTCCACATAGGACGTCGGGTCGACGAGGGCGTGCTCGTGCGACGCCCCGCCCGCCACCAGCTCGACGAACGCCTCCAGATCAGAGGCGACGTTGTTGGTGACCTTCTTCGCCTTCCAGAAGTACGAGTTCTCGTCCTGGTGCATGTCGTAGAACCCGACGAGGAAGTCGTGGAAGCGCGCGTATTCACCGCGATACCGCGACTCGAACTCCTCGAAGCAGATCGTCTCGTCGACCTCGCCGCGCAGCACCGTGTTGAGGGAACGGGCCGCCAGCAGACCGCTGTAGGTCGCCAGGTGCACCCCGGAGGAGAACACCGGGTCGATGAAACAGGCGGCGTCGCCGGAGAGCACGAGACCCGGCCGCCAGAACTTCTCCTGGATGTAGGAGTAGTCCTTGCGGACGCGGATCTCGCCGTACTGGCCCTCGGTGACCCGTTTCGCGTCGGCGAGGAACGACGCGATCAGCGGGCATTCCTCGATCAGGTCGAGCAGCGCCTTCTCGCGGTCCCCCTTCGCCCGTTCGAGCGCTTCCGGCATCAGCACGGCACCGACGCTGGTCAGCTCGTCCGAAAGCGGGATGTACCAGAACCACCCGGATTCGAACGCGGCGGCGAGGATGTTGCCCTCGTTGGGAGCGGGCAGCCGCTTGCCGCCGGTGAAGTAGCCGAACAGCGCGATGTTGCGGAAGAACTCGGAGTAGTGCCGCTTCCCGCCGACCCGGCCGTGGATCCGGCTCTTGTTGCCGGACGCGTCGACGACGTAGCGGGCGCGGATCTCGCGCCGGACCCCGTCCTCGTCGGCGTACAGCACACCGGTCACCCGGCCGCCGTCCTCGAGAACGTCCACCACCGACGCCTGCTCGCGGACGTCGACTCCCTTGCGGCGGGCGTTCTCGAGCAGGATCTGGTCGAACTTCGACCGCTCGACCTGGTACGCGGTCGACCCTTCGGTGGCGAACTTCGACGAGACCGAGAACGAGAACGTCCACGGCTCGGGGTTGCGTCCCCAGCGGAACGCCCCGCCGCGTTTGACGACGAACCCCGCCTGCTCGAGCTCTTCGGTCACCCCGAGCAGGCTGCAGATCCCGTGCACCGTCGCCGGGAGCAGCGACTCGCCGATCTGATAGCGCGGGAATTGCTCCTTTTCGAGCAGCAGCACCCGATGCCCCTGCATCGCCACCAGGGTCGAGACGGTCGAACCGCAGGGGCCGCCGCCGACCACGACGACGTCGTATTCGTTCTCAGTGCTCACGTGTCAGTCCTCCTGATCCAATGCCGGCGAGCGGGCTTTCACCGAAGTTCGGCGCCGGCCCCCGTGGCGGCGGCGAGGAAGTCACCACGGGACACCGCCTCGGCGATCGTCTCGATGTCGTCGGACATGTAGCGGTCTTCGTCGAGGGTCGGGACGAGCGCGCGCACCGCGTCGTAGGTGGCCTTCGCGACGGGGCTGAGCCCGGCGACCCGGCCGGAGATGTCGACCGCCTGCGCCGCGGCGAGCAACTCGACCGCGAGGATCTTTTCGTTGTTCTGCAACACCCGGCGGGCGTTGCGGGCGGCGATCAGGCCCATGCTGACGACGTCCTGGTTGTCGCCGTTGGAGGGAACGCTCTGCGTGCTCGCCGGGCCGATGGTCCGGTTCTCCGCGATCAGCGCGGTCGCCGGGTACTGCGCGCCGGCGAAGCCGCTGTTCAGCCCCGGGTCGCCCTTGACGAGGAACTCCGGAAGACCGTAGGACAGGTGCCGGTTCAGCACCCGGTTGGTCTGCCGCTCGGAGAGCACGCCGAGCTGGGTCAGCGCGATCGTCACGAAGTCCATCGCGAACGCGATCGGCTGGCCGTGGAAGTTCGCGCCGTGGAAGATCTCCTGGCCCTCGAAGAACAACGGGTTGTCGTTGGACGAGTTGAGCTCGATGTCGAGCTTCGTCGTCGCGTGGTACAGGGTGTCCCGCACCGCGCCGAGCACCTGGGGGATGGCGCGCAGGGAGTACGCCTTCTGCAGGTAGATCTCCGTGCGCTGGACGCCGCCGTCGTGCAGCTTCCCGTCGTCACCGCCGCGCTCGCCCCGGTCGGCGACCTGGCGCCGCAGATCGGCGTGGTCGACGGTGAGCTTGCTCCCGCTCATCAGCGCCCGCATGTTCGCCGCGGTGTCGATCTGGCCGGCGTGCGGCCGCGCGATGTCGTGGCCTTCACGGAGGAACGGGCTGTTCGAACCCTGGAGGACCTCGATGAGGAGCGCGGTGACGATCTCGGCCTGCCGCACCTGCTCGAGCGCCTTGTGTACGACGAGCGAACCGACCCCGGTCATCCCGGAGGTGCCGTTGATCAGCGCGAGGCCTTCCTTGAAGCGCAGTTCGAGCGGTTCGATGCCGAACTCGTCGAGGACCTCGCGGGTCGGGACCTTCTGGCCGTCGCGGAGGACGTAGCCCTCGCCGATGAGCGTGGAGGCGATATGCGACAGGGTGGCGAGGTCACCGCTGGCGCCAAGGGAACCGATTTCCGGGATCGCGGGCGTGATCCCCAGGTTCAGGTACAACGCGAGCCGCTCCAGCACCTCGGGCCGCACCGCGGAGTGGCCCTTGGCGAGTGCGTTCAGCCGCGCGGCGACGATGGCCCGCGCCTCGGTCTCGGAGAACAGCGGCCCGACACCGGCGCTGTGGCTGCGGACGAGGTTGGTCTGCAGCGCCACCTCCTCCGACGTGGCGACCAGCATGTAGATCATTTCGCCGTAGCCGGTGGTGACCCCGTAGATCGGGATCTCCTGGCGGACGATGTCCTCGAACATCGTCCGGCATTTGGCCGCTTTCTCCAGCGCGGACGGCGACACTCGGCACGGCACTCGGTCTTCGGCAACCCGCCGGACATCGGCAATGTCCAGCGTCTCGCCGTTGAACACAACGGCTTCCTCGACCAGGGTCATCGCTCTCCTCCATCACTTGGACGGCAGCATTCGTCGCTGCCCGAACCGCTCATACCGCCATGTCCCGCACACCGTCCGGGTCTTCCCGCACGCCCGCCGATCCGAGCAACGCGGACAGACCGGAGACCGTGCAGTTTTCGAAGCAATCCCAGCTCGGGATCGCCACGCCGAACCGCTCCCGTAGGCGGTCGGCGAGTTCGGGGATCAACAGGGAATGCCCGCCGGAGGCGAAAAAGCCGTCGTCGGCGCCGACTTCGGTGATCCCGAGAAGGTCCGACCAGATGGCGGCGACCTCTCGTTCCACCCAGGTCACGGGTGCTCTCCCGGCCCCTGCCCGCAGCGCGCGCGGCGGGGGCAGCCGACGGCGATCCACCTTGCCCGCCAGGTTGCGCGGCAACGCGCCGTCCAGGATCTCGAACGACACCAGCACCATCGACGCGCCGAACCGGCGGCGCAGACGCGTCCGCCACTCCTTGACCGGCGCCGAATCCCGCGGCACGACGTAGGCGATCAGCTGCGCGACCAGGCCGTCCTGGCCGGTCAGCGGGACCACCACGCATTCCGCGACCGACTCGTGCCCGGCGAGCGCGGCCTCGACCTCGGCGAGCTCGATCCGGTTGCCCTGCAGTTTGACCTGGAAGTCCTTGCGGCCACGGAACTCCAGCTGGCCGTCCCACCGGACACGGGCGAGGTCGCCGGTGCGGTAGCAGCGGATTTCCCGGTCGCCGTCCGAATCCCGGCGCACCGGGCGGAACGCGCCGCCCCGTTCGTCACCGCCGAGGTAGCCGCGCGCGACGTGCGGGCCGCGGATCACGATCTCGCCGGTGACCCCGGTGGGGCACGGCCGGTCCGCGCCGTCCAGCACCAGCACCTGCCTGCCGGGGATCGGCCTGCCGATCGGCACGGTCCCGGTGACGGGCGTGTCGAGCACGCACCAGGTGGCCGCGATCGTCTCGGTCGGTCCGTACATGTTCGCGACGCGGGTGTCCGGCAGCGCCGCGCGCAGTCCGGCGACCAGGTCGGCGGGCAGCGCCTCCCCCATCAGCACCAGGTGCCGCAGCGAAACCGGGCCGGCGGCCCGCCCGCCGGTGATCGCGGTGAGCAGCTCCCGCGCGAAACTGGGCACGGTCTGCAGGAACGTGATCCGTTCCGCGGCGAGCCAGTCCGCCAGTTTCTCCGGATGCACCCGGACGTTCTCCGGCACCGGGAACAAGGTCGCGCCGCCGGCGAGTGCCGCGAACACCTCGCAGATACTGGGATCGTGTTCCGGCGCGACCCAGGCCGCGACGCGTGCTTCCGGCCCGAACCCGAATTCGCCCGCGAACCAGGTGACGAACTGGGCGAACGAACCATGGGATTGGGCGACGCCCTTCGGTTTCCCGGTCGAGCCCGACGTGTAGGCCACGTAGACCGGGTCGTCCGGCGTGACGCGTTCGCCGTCCGCCCCGGCGGCGTCCGCGCGGCCGGGCGCCGTGACGTCCACGATCCGGCCACCGAGTTCGTCCCGGTAGTAGCGCGCCAGTTCGTCGGCGTCCGCGTCACCGGCCAGCAGCAGGCAGGCGGGCCGCAGCTCGGCGAGAATCGACTTGGCCCGCTCGCCCGCGTCGCCGGTGCCGAACCAGATCAGGTGCGCGCCCGCGCGCAGCGCACCCAGGGACGCCGCGAGCTGATGCGGCCCCGGGGTCATCCGGACCGCGGCGGCCCTTCCCGCGACGCCGAGCGCCCGCAACCGGGTGGCGACCGCCAGCGCATCTGTTTCGAGTTCCGCGTAGGTCATCCGGCCGCCGCTCCAGACGACCGCGTCGGCCGAGGGGATGCGCTCGGCGTGCCCGCGGACCAGTTCGTGCACGGGGACCGCGGCGGGCGGCTCGTCGCTCCGGTCCGCCGCACGGGCGATCTCGGCGGACCGCTCGGCGTCGTCGAGGGGAAGGTCGTCCACCACCGTGTCCGGCTCCGCCAGCGCTCCGGCCAGCAGCGTGCGCGTCTGGTCGAGCAGTACCGCCGCCTGCTCCGGCCGGAGCAGGTCGCCGTGGAATTCGAGCGCCCCGTCGATCGACGCCCCGATTCCGGTGACGATCAAGGTGAGTTCGGCGGGCTGCCACGGGCGAGGCCGCCCGATCGGGCCGAGGTCGTGCCGCCGGACCGTCGTCCCGGCGAGCCGCGGCACGGTCTCCGGTTCGTCGTGGACGACCAGCATCGCGTCGCACAGGGGTGTCCGGCGCGGATCGTGGTCGACGTCGAGTTCCCTCAGCAGCGTGCTGATCGGAACGGCCCGTCGCTCGAAGGCCGAACGCACCTTCGCGGTGCTCCTGGCGACGAGCTCGCGGAACGTCGGCCGTCCGGCGAAATCGCCGCGGAGCACCAGAGTGTTGCCGAACGGGCCGATCGTCTTTTCCCAGCCCTCCGTGCGGGTGCCGACCGGGACACCGACGGGCACCCGGTCGTCGCCGCCGTAGCGGTACAAAACCGTCTGGAACGCGGCGAGCAGCACCGCGAGCGGCGTGGTGCGCTCCGTCCGGCACAGCCCGGCGAGCGCGGAGCCGAGTGCCTCCCACGAGAACGGGACGGCGCCGTCGGCCGCGGGCGGCCGCGTGAACCGGGGCCGCTCCACCGGCAGGACCGGCGGGCCGGGCACCGGCGTCAGTTCCGTCTTCCACCACCGCAGGAGCTCCCGGAACTCGGCGGTCTCCTGCCGAGCGCGCTCCCGGGCAGCGTGGGCGGCGTACGGGGGCGCGACGGAGCCGGGCGAGGCCGGATCCGGATAGGACGCGGACAGCTCGCCCAGGACGAGCGACAGCGAACGGTCGTCGGCGGCGGCCCGGTGCACCACGAGGACGACGCGATGCACGGCCACACTCAGCCGGATCACGGTCAGCCTGGCGACCGGCCCGGCCGCGAGGTCCAGCGGCTCGGCGGCCAGCCGCTCGGTGCGCTCGTCGTGGCCGCCCGGGGGAAGATCGCTCAGATCGAGGTAGCGGAACGAGTCCGTGCCCGCGGAGACGCCCGGCACCGGACGGCCGGCGACGTCGGCGAGCGTGGTCCTCAGGATTTCGTGCCGCTCGACGACCGAGAACCAGGCCGCGCGCAACGCTTCCACCCGGAGGGGGCCGGAGATTTCGAACGCGCGGCACACCTGATGCGCCGGCCGCCACGACGCGACCCGGTCGAGCAGCCACACCGCGTCCTGCGCGGATGACGTCACGACCGGGAAGGCGCGCGGCCCCGGCGCTTCAGAAGCGGTGGTTCCGCGTTCCTCTGGCATATTTGCATCGTCACACGGCGAAACCGGGCGCGGCATCTCACGAATTGCCGTTTCCCGCGCGATGAATTCCCGCCGGAGAGGAAGCATTTTCCGAATGCGGCGGCCGGGCAGTGAGACAGGTCGTGGCCGCAGTGCGGCCGTAACCTCTTTTCCTTTGACAGCAAGAAGTTGACAAGCAGCGTCTCGTTCTTCCTTGACCGAAGGCAAGGGCGATACGGACAATTCGGCCCATGCGTTCTTCACGTCGCAAATATGTGAAACACCTTGATTGCACCGGAAAAAGAAAAGGCGCCTTCCCGTTACCGGAAAGGCGCCTCGGACGCGGTGATCGACGCTACTTGATAGGTAAGGCAAAGGTGGCGTGGTCGCGGGCGTGGTCACGGGCGGGGCGAAGGCTCCCTTCGCCGCGTCTGATGCGGTGAAGGGAGCCTTCGCCCCGGCCACTCACCCGCGCCCACGGAACGGCACAGCGCGGTGACTGCCTACGCCACGTTTGCCTTACCCCTCAATTCTTCTTGCGCGCGATGGTCAACCCGTCCGCGAAGGGGAGCATGACGACGTCGAACCGGTCGTCGGCGGCGAGCTCGGCGTTGAACGAGCGCAGCGTTTCGGCGCACAGGCGCGGCAGCCCCGGCTCGGCGAGCGCCGGGTCGACGACGTGGCCGTCGAGCAGCACGTTGTCCGCGATCAACAGGCCGCCGGGACGTACCAAGGGCGCGGCGAGCCGGTAGTACTTCGGGTAGTTCATCTTGTCCGCGTCGATGAAGACGAGATCGGCGCTCGTCCCCTCCGCCAGTCCGGTCAGCGTCCGCGCGGCGGCGCCGAGCCGGAACTCGATGCGATCGGCCACCCCCGCCCGGTCCCAATGCTCCCGCGCGAGGGCCAGCGAATCATCGGTGACGTCACAGGTGATGACCCGTCCGCCGTCGGCCAGCCCGCGGGCGAGCGCGAGGGCGGACAGCCCGGTGAACGTGCCGATGTCGATCACCGTCTTCGCGGACACCAGCCTCGCCAGCATCGTCAGGAGGGTCGCCTGCGCGGCGGTCGCCATCATGCCCGCCGCCTCGCCGAGCGACGCGGTGCGGTCGATCAGCGAGCGCACCACGGGGTCGGGTGCCGTGGTGGCGGCGGCGAGGTAGCCGCCCGTGGCCTGGTCGACCAGTAAATGCTTGGTTTCGGCGAAACCCGCGCTGCCCATCGGTCCTCCTGGAACTCGGCACCCGGATACACCGACATCGTCGGCCGATCGCGGCCGCGCGGCGTCCTGTCGATTGCGCTCGGCCGTCCCCGTATCCCCGCAAAGCGGAGGAGGCACGGGCGAGCGCGCGGCCGGAAAACTGATCGACAAACTCCTTGGAGGTCGGTCGTGAGCCTTGCTGCCCCAGTCGCCCCGTTGGCCGCGCATCCGCTGCTGATCTTTCTCCTGGCGCTGGTCGTCCTGCTGGCGCTGGCCCGGTTGCTCGGCAAGCTGGCCGAACGATTCGGGCTGCCGGCGATCACCGGCGAACTGCTCACCGGCGTCCTTCTCGGACCTTCGCTGCTCGGACATCTCGCGCCGGGCTTCACGGCCTGGCTGCTGCCGTCCGAACCGTCGCAGATGCACCTGCTCGACGCCGTCGGCCAGCTCGGCGTGCTGCTGCTCGTCGGGGTCACGGGCACCTATCTCGATCCCCGGGTCCTGCGCCGTCAGGGCAAGGCCGCGGCGCTGGTGAGCCTGTGCGGCCTGATCGTCCCGCTCGGCCTCGGCATCGCACTCGGCCTGCTGCTGCCGAGTTCGGTGACCGCGGGCGAGAAGGCGAGCCCGCTGGTCTTCGCGCTGTTCCTCGGGGTCGCCATGTGCGTCACGGCCATCCCGGTCATCGCCAAGACCCTGAGCGACATGCGGTTGCTGCACCGCGACATCGGCCAGCTCACCCTGGCCGCCGGGATGATCGACGACGCGGTCGGCTGGCTTCTGCTGTCCGTCGTCGCGGCCGCCGCGACCATCGGGATCAGCGCGGGCGGTATCACGCTCTCGGTGCTCTATCTGATCGGTTTCGTCGTGTTCGCCGGGACGATCGGGCGTCCGCTGGTCCGCAAGGTCATGAACGCGGCCGCGCGATCGAGCGCGCCGGGACCCGCCGTCGCCACCGCGGTGATCATCGTGCTGACGGGTGCGGTGATCACCCACGCGCTCGGCATGGAGGCGATCTTCGGCGCCTTCGTCGCCGGCCTGCTGGTCGCCGGATCACCGGAGGCACAGGTCAAACTGGCGTCGCTGCGGACCATCGTGCTCTCCGTCCTCGCGCCGATTTTCCTTGCCTCGGCGGGATTGCGGATGGACCTGACCGCGCTCGGCGACCCTTCCGTCGCGATCACCGCGGCGGCCGTGCTCGCCGTGGCGATCCTCGGCAAGTTCGGCGGGGCCTACCTCGGCGCCCGGCTCGGCAAACTCAGCAGGCGGGAAGGGCTCGCGCTCGGCGCGGGCATGAACGCGCGAGGTGTCGTCGAGGTGATCATCGCCCTGACCGGACTGCGGCTGGGCGTGCTGAACACGGCGACGTACACGATCATCGTCCTGGTCGCCATCGTGACCTCGCTGATGGCGCCACCGCTGTTGCGCTTCGCCATGAACGGCGTGGAGTACAGCGAAGAAGAACACCTTCGGCGGATCGATCACGAACGGTGGCAGGGCAAGCGCGCCGAAGACCCCGAATCCGGCTACGAACGGCCGGCGGCCGCCTGATGTCGTGGCATACAAGCACTTCTCGATGCGCAAACGTGGAGAGGACCGCCCCGGCGCACGCGTGTGACCATGGCTGCATGGCTGAATTCGACGGCAAGACCGTACTCATCACCGGTGGCGGCAGCGGAATGGGCCTTGCCACCGCGGGACAACTGGTGGCCGCAGGCGCGAACGTCGTGCTCGCCGGCCGGGACCGCGAGCGGCTCACGACCGCGGCGAAGGAACTCAACGCGGGCGACCGGGTCCTCACCGTGCCGACCGACGTCGCGAACACCGGCGACCTCGACGCGCTCGTCACCGCGATCCGCGACCGGTTCGGCCGTCTGGACGGCGTGTTCGCCAACGCGGGCGCGGCGGATTTCGCGCCGAGCGCGTACGTCGGCGAGGAAGCCTTCGACAAGCTCGTCGGCGTCAACCTGAAGGGCGTCTTCTTCACCATCCAGAAAGCGGTGCCACTGCTGGAAAACGGCGGATCCGTGGTCATCAACGGATCGTGGCTCACGCATCGCGGGCTGGGCTTCGCCGCGGTGTACGCCGCGACCAAGGCCGCCGTCATCAACCTGGCCCGCTCGCTCGCGTCCGATCTCGGTGACGCCGGGATCCGGGTCAACGCGATCAGCCCCGGCTACATCCGGACCGACATGTTCGACGGCATCTCGCCCACCGAAGAGGCCCGCGAAGCTTGCCGGGTCCAGGTTTCGCTCGGCAGGCTCGGCCAGCCGGAGGACGTCGCGAGCGCCGCGCTCTTCCTGCTCTCCCCCAAGGCTTCCTACATCACGGGCCAGGAGCTCGCGGTGGACGGCGGCCTGACCACCTCCATCCCGATGAGCTCCGTCCAGGCCTGACGGCCACCCCCGTTGTCCCGTTGAAAGTGAAGGAGGTGACCGCGATGGGCCAGGATGCGCCAACCCGCGCGGTGGTACTCGGCGGCAGCATTGCCGGATTGTTCGCGGCCAGGGTCCTCGCGGACGCCTACGACGAGGTGCGCATCGTGGATCGCGACACCCTCGTCGGGACGAAGGGCCCTCGCCGTCACGCGCCACAAGGGCGGCACATCAACGGTCTGCTCGCCAGGGGCCAGCAGATCATGGAAGAACTGTTTCCCGGGCTCACCAAACAGATACTGGACTACGGGGTGCCCGGCGGCGACCTGTCCGGCAGCTGCCGCTGGTTCTTCGGCGGCAGGCGGCTGAAGCAGCAGCACGCCGGCCTCGTCACGCTGGGCGCGCGGCGGCCGGTGCTCGAATTCCACATCCGCGAGCGTGTCGAGAAGATCCCCAACGTGGTCTTCACCGAGCAGCACGACATCCTCGGCCTGGTCACCACCGCCGATCGCGGCACGGTCACCGGGGTCCGGGTGCAACGACGCGGCACGAAGACGGAGAAGGTGATCGAGGCCGACCTGGTCGTCGACGCGACCGGGCGAGGCTCCCGCACTCCCGTCTGGCTCGAAGAGCTCGGCTACGGGGCCGTACCGGAGGAGCGCAAGAAGATCGACCTCGTCTACGTCACGCAGCACTTCCGGTTGCGCGAAGGGGCCGATCCGTTCGGCGACGACGTGGCGATCAACCCGGTCGCCTTCCCCGGCAACCCGCGCGGCGCGGTCTTCGTGCGCACCGACGGCGGCGAACTCGAACTGACCACCTACGGTCTGCTCGGCGACCACCCTCCCACCGACCAGGCCGGGCTCTACGAGTGGCTCAAGACGTTGCCCTCCAAGGACGTCTACAACGCCATCCGGTACGCCGACCCGGTCGACGAGCCCACGGCGTTCCGCTTCCCGACGACCGTGCGCCGCCAGTACGAGAAGCTCACCCGCTTCCCCGCCGGTCTCCTCGTCACCGGTGACGCGATCACCTGTTTCAACCCGGTGTACGCGCAGGGCATGAGCGTCGCGGCGCTGTCCGCGATGACCATGCGCCAGCATCTGCACAGCGGCGCCGCACCCGAGCCGACCGACTACTTCCGCGACCTCGCCCACGACGTGATCGACCCGCCGTGGGAGATGACGAACACGGTGGACCTCACTTTCCCCGGGGTGAAGGGAAACCGCACGTTCCAGGTCCGGATGGCGCAGAAGTACCTGAAGCGGGTGCAGGTCGCCGCGACCCGCGACGGCAAGGTCACCGCCGCCTACATGCGGGCCGCCGGCCTCGTCGACCGCCCCGAGGCGCTGATGCGTCCCGGCATGGTCCTCCGCGTGCTGGCGAAGTCGCTGTTCGGGCCGTCGCCGGAGAGCGGCGTTCACGCGAACTGGGCACCGGCCGCGGCCGTCACGCCGGTGATCGAAGAACGCCGGGCTGCGTGAGCGATGCCGACCACCACCGCGCACCGGACCTGCCCGATCTGTGACGCCGTCTGCGGCCTGCGACTGGTACTCGACGAGGGCCGCGTCCTCTCGGTGACCGGCGACCAGGAAGATCCGTTCTCCAAGGGGTACATCTGCCCGAAGGGAGCGAGTCTCGGCAAGATCGAAGGGGATCCCGATCGCCTGCGGGTGCCGATGATCCGCGAAGGCGACCGGTGGCGGGAAGCGAGCTGGGACGAGGCGTTCCGGCGGGTCGAAACGGGATTGACGAAGGTGATCGAGACGCACGGCCGCGACGCGGTCGGCGTCTACTTCGGCAATCCGACCTACCACACGATGGCCGGTTTCATGTACCGGCAACCGCTGGCGCAGGTGCTGAACACCCGCAACGTCTACTCGGCGAGCACCATCGACCAGCAGCCCAAACACGTCTCGACCGGGTTCATGTTCGGTGATCCGTACGCCATCGCGGTCCCCGACCTCGACCGGACCGATTATCTGCTGATCATCGGGGCGAACCCGCTCGAGTCGCACGGGTCGCTCTGCGCGGCCCCGGATTTCCCGCGCAGGCTGAAGGCGTTGCGGCGGCGCGGCGGCACGGTGGTCGCCGTCGACCCGCGCCGCACCCGCACCGCCGAATTCGCCGACCGGCACCTGCCCATCCGGCCCGGCACGGACGCGGGCCTGCTGTTCGGCATCATCCACACCCTGTTCGCCGAAAACCTCACCTCGGTCGATCTCGACGTGCGGGGTCTCCCGGAACTCCGGGAGCTCGCCGAAGAGTTCACGCCGGAGGCCGTCGAGGTGGTGAGCGGGGTCCCCGCCGACGAGATCGTAAGGCTGGCAAGGGAACTGGCCGCCGCGCCGACGGCGGCGGTGTACACCCGGATCGGCACGTCGACGGCCGAGTTCGGGACCGTCACGCAGTGGCTCGTGGACACGGTGAACATCCTGACCGGCAATTTCGACCGGCCGGGCGGGGTGATGTTCACCAGGACCGCGGCACTGGAGATCTTCCGCACCGGTCAGCCGTTCGGCACCGGCCGGTGGCACAGCAGGGTCCGCGGCCTTCCCGAGACCCTCGGCGAGCTCCCGGTCGCGACCCTCGCCGACGAGATCGAGACCGAGGGCGAAGGCCAGGTGCGGGCGCTGATCTCGATCGCGGGCAACCTCGTGCTTTCGGCACCGAACGGGCCGAGGCTGGACCGCGCGCTTCCCGGGCTCGACTTCATGGTGTGCGTGGACCCGTACCTGAACGAGACGACGAAACACGCCGACGTGATCCTGCCGCCACCACGGATGACGCAGACCCCGCATTACGATTTCCTGCTGCTCATCGTCGCGGTCCGCAACTACACCCGGTTCTCCCCGCAGATCACGCCGCTGGACGACGATCAGCGGTCCGAGGCCGAGATCCTGGCCCGCCTGCTGCTCATCGCCGGCGGCCACGGCGCGGAGGCCGACCCCGCCGCGGCGGACGCCATGATCATCGACGGGCTGCTCCAAGGCGTCACCTCGGCGCCGGGCTCCCCGTTCGCGGACGTCGACGTGGCCGCCCTGTCCGCAGGGCTGACCGGGGACAGCGGCCCGGAGCGGATGCTCGACGCGATGCTCAAACTCGGGCCCTACGATCTCTCCCTCGCCGAACTGCGCGCCCATCCGCACGGCATCGACCTCGGTCCGCTGGAGCCCCGGCTGAAGGAACTGATCACCACGCCGTCCGGGCTGGTCGAGCTGGCCCCGCCGGAACTGGTCGCCGACGTCGACCGGCTGCGCCGCGCGCTGGCCGGGCCTCCCGGCGAGTTCCTGCTGATCGGGCGGCGCCAGCTCCGGTCGAACAACAGCTGGTTGCACAACACCGCGCCACTCGTCGGCGGGAGCAACCGGTGCACGCTGCACGTCAACCCGGCCGACGTGGCCAGGCTCGGCCTCGGCGACAAGGCGATCGTCCGCTCGGCGACGGGCGAGCTCGTCGTCCCGGTCGAGCCGACCGACCGGATCATGCCAGGGGTGGTGAGCCTCCCGCACGGCTGGGGCCATCAGGGCAGCGCCCAGCGGGTCGCGGCGGACCATCCGGGGGTCAACGCGAACACGCTGACCGATGAGTCCAAAGTGGATGCTTTATCCGGGAACGCGGTCTTCAACGGTGTTCCCGTCACTCTCGCCCCGTATGCGGAGGGGTAAGGAGAAACAGATGCGCACAGCGCGAAGAATCATGGGCGTGGCCGCCACCATCGCGGTCGCGGGAGGCCTGACCCTGATCGCTCCGGCGACCGCGCAGGCGGGCACGGTCACGGTCACCTGGGGCTGCGGCTCACCGCTGGGGCCGGGCGGCCAGAAGGGGCTGCGCATCACGGTCACCGCGCCCGCCGCGGCGACGGCGGGCGAGACGGTGACGATCCAGGCGAACACCGTGGAAACAACGAACCATCCCTGGGCCGAGCCTGCGGGGCGCTACACCGCGCGGCTGGCGATCGCCGTCGGCGGCCCGGCCGCGGAAACGATCCACGCCGAGGGGCTGTCGAACCCGGCGACCGCCGAGGGGACGCCGCTGCGGCTCGACGGCGGGACGGCGCGGGTCACCTTGCCGACGGCAGGTGACGTCACCTTCGAACCGACCGGCCTGCTCGTTTCGATCGACGGGATCTTCCGGTTCGTCTGTGGCGGGACCGCGCCGATCGCGGCCACCACAAGGGTTTCCTGACCTTTCGCGCGAGCGCGAACAGAGCAAGCTCGGAGACGGTGTCAGCCGCACCTGTGGAGGTACGGTCCGATGGTGGACAACGCAGCCGAAGCGGTCGTCGATCCGGGACAGGCGCTGCCCTTCGCCACCCGGCAGCGGTACGCCGAAGCGATCGAACAGGTCAAGGCCGCGGCGTCCGCGTACTACGACGGCGACGAAATGCTCGTCGACGACGCGACGTACGACGCCGTCCTGGCGCGGATCGCCGCGACCGAAGCCGCCCATCCTGGTTGGCGGGCGGCGGGGTCGCCGACCGGTGCGGTCGCCGGTGGTGCGGCGGCGGGCGGCGACATCGAGCACAGTTCCCCGATGCTCGGCCTCGACAACGTGTTCGCCGAGGACCAGCTGCGGAAGTGGGCGGCCCGGCTGGAAAAACTGCTCGGCGGGCCGGCCGCCGGGTACACGGTCGAACCGAAGATCGACGGCCTCGCCATCGCCGCGTGGTATGTCGACGGCAAGCTGGTCCGGATCGCGACCAGGGGTGACGGGCGCACCGGCGAGGACGTGACCGGGACGGCCCGCCGGGCCGCCGGTCTTCCCGGACGGCTGAGCACCGGGGCGACCATCGAGGTCCGCGGCGAGGTCTTCATGACCGACGCCGATTTCGAAGTGGCCAACGCGATGCGCGTCGAGCACGACGAACCCGTGTTCGCCCATCCGCGCAGCGCGGCCGCGGGAACGCTGCGCGCGGACAAACGCGGCTACCACGCGCCACTGTCGTTCTTCGCCTATGCCGTACAGGGCCTGGACGCCTCGATGCCGCATTCGGCCGCGGTCACCGCGCTCGAATCCCTCGGTGTGATGACCACGGCGAGTTCCGGGCCGGGTATGACGATCTGCGACGGCATCGACGAGGTGCTCGCCGCGGTCGAGGCGCTCCGGGAAGCCAGGGCGACGCTCGGGTTCGGTGTGGACGGCGCGGTGATCAAGGCGGACGCCCCGGCGGACCGGGAGCTGGCCGGTTCGTCGAGCAAGGCCCCGCGCTGGGCGATCGCCTACAAGTTCCCCGCCGACACGCGCACCACCACCTTGCTCGGGATCGACGTCCAGGTCGGCCGCACCGGTGTCATCACCCCGGTGGCCACGCTCGCCCCGGTGCTGTTCGGCGGCGTCAAGGTCACCTCGGCGACCCTGCACAATTTCGACGACCTCGTGCGGCGCAACGTCCGGGTCGGCGACACGGTGTTCGTCCGGCGCGCGGGTGACGTGATCCCTGAGGTCGTCGGGGCCAAACTGGACGAACGGCCCGCCGGCTCGGTCCCGTTCCTGCCACCGGCGCACTGCCCCCGGTGCGGAGGCGAGATCGACCGGAGCCAGAAACGGTGGCGCTGCACCGGAGGGCGCGTCTGCGGCGCGCGCCAAGCGCTCGCCTACTACGCGACACGCAACGCGATGGACATCGAAGGTCTCGGCGAGAAGATCCTCGACCAGCTCGTCGGCGAAGGCATGGTCACCGACCCCGCCGATCTCTACGATCTCGACGCCGGGACACTGGCGACACTCGAACGGTTCGCGGAACTCTCCTCGGGCAAGCTGGTGGCCAGCATCGCCGCGTCGAAGGAACGGCCGCTGTCGCGGTTGCTCACCGCGCTCGGCATCCGGATGGCGGGCCGCGCGATGTCGCGGCGGCTCGCCGCCCATTTCGGGACCATGCGGGCGTTACTGGCGGCGACGATCGACGATCTCCAGGCGGTCGACGGGGTCGGCCCCGAACGCGCGGTGACCATCGCGGCCGATCTCGCCGAACTGACCCCGTTGATCGACAGGCTGGCCGACCGCGGAGTCACCATGACCGAACCCGGCCACGACCGGCCCGGACCGGCGGACGAGGAACCCGCCGCGGCGCCACTGCGGAAACCGGACGGGGCCCCGATGAAGGTCGTGGTCACCGGCGCGGTGCCGGGATTGACCAGGGACGAGGGCAACGAAGCCGTCGAACGGCTCGGGGGCACCGCGTCCGGCTCGGTCTCCGGCCGCACGGATCTGGTCGTGGTCGGCGCGGGCGCGGGGTCCAAAGTGGACAAGGCGGTCGCGCTGGGCGTGCGCACCATGCCCGCCGAACGGTTCGCCGCCCTGCTCGCGGCGATGGCCGAAGGCGGACCGGTCACGCTCGACGAGTTCATGACCGGGTAGGCGTTCGCGAAAGCCACATTCGGGACGCCGCCACCGACCCAGCGGTTTCTCCGCGGTGGGGTGGGATGAAGGCTCCCTTCGCCGCGTCTGATGCAGCGAAAGGAGCCTTCGGCCACGGCAGGTTACGGGATCATCGGGATATTGAGCCCCGAGTGTCCACAAGGGACACCTTCGCCCGGTGTCGGGTGCGGTGGGCGGTCAGCTCGCGGCCTTTCGCGACCTGCCACCTTTGCCTTACCCCTCAGACGGCGTTGCCCGCATGGGCATTCGAGAGGACGCGGCCCGGTCCGGGACCGTGGGATGGTCGGCGACGTCCCTTACCCGTGTCAGGAGGACATGATGCCGACCACCGACATACCGACGCGTGAGCAGCTGGTTCGCCAGGCCGCCGAGGTGGCGCCGGTATTGCGCGCGAACGCCGCCGAAGCCGAGGAAACCCGCCGGATACCGGAAGAGTCCATCGAGGCACTCGCCGACGCGGGGGTCTTCAAGCTGCGTACGCCGGTCCGTTACGGCGGCTACGAGGTGGACACGAAGACACTGGCGGACGTGGCCACCGAGCTCGGCGGCGCGGACGGTTCGACCTCGTGGGTCGCCTCCGTCTACTGGATTCCCACCTGGATGACCTGTCTGTTCCCCGACCACGTCCAGGACGAGGTGTTCTCCACCCCGGACGTCCGGGTGTGCGGCACGCTGAGCCCTGGTGGGATGGCCAAGCCCGTCGACGGCGGCGTCGTCGTCAACGGCAAGTGGGGCTTCATCAGCGGGGCGCTGCACAGCCACTGGCAGGAGATCATCGCGATCCTGGTCCCCGACGACGGCGAGCCGTACCCGATCATGGCGCTGGTCCCGATGTCCGACCTGGTGGTCGTCGACGACTGGCACACCGCGGGGTTGAAGGCGACCGGAAGTGTCACGACGGTCGCGCAGGACCTGTTCGTCCCGCAGGACCGGATCCTGCCGCTGCCCGCGGTGCTCGAAGGGCAGAGCGCGTCCAAGCTGAACGCGGGGAGTCCGATCTACCGGGCGCCGCTGCTCCCGGTGGCGTCCGCGTCCGCGGTCGGCACCGCGATCGGCCTCGCGAAGGGCGCGAAGGACAGCTTCCTGAGCCGGCTGCCCGACCGGAAGATCACGTACACGGGCTACGAAAGCCAGCGAGAAGCCCCGCTCACGCACCACCAGGTCGCCGAAGCGGCGCTGAAGCTCGATGCCGCGGAATTCCACGCGTGGCGGCTGACGAACCTCGTCGACACCAAGTCGGCGGAAAACACGCCGTGGAAGCTCGGAGAACGCGCACAGGTTCGCGCCGACGTCGGCGCGATCGTCCGGCTCGCCAAGGAATCCATCGACATCTTCCAGTCGGCGAGCGGCGGTTCGTCCATCTACCTCGACGTGCCGATCCAGCGGATCGCGCGGGACATCCAGGCGATCAGCCTGCACGCGCTGATGAACCCGAACACCAACAACGAGCTGTACGGCCGGGTGCTGTGCGGCCTCGAACCGGACACGCTCTACATCTGACCGAGCCGTCCGAACGCGAGAGCCCTGGCCGGGTTTCCACCACGGCCAGGGCTCTTCTCCGCTCAGGACGCGAGACGGGCCAGCAAGGGGACGACGTCCGCGGGGCGGAGCTGGGCGAACATCTCCCCGGCGACCTCGGTGGCGGCCTCCGTGTACCGGGGCACCGCCAGCAGTTCGCCGCAGTGCTCACCGATCGCGGCCGGGGTGAAGTCGGCCAGTGGCAGGCAGATCCCGGCACCCGCCCGGACCACCGCCGCCGCGTTGTCGAACTGGTCGTCGAACGTGGGCAGCACGAGCTGGGGCAGGCTGGCCGCCAGCGCGGTCAGCGTCGTGCCCTGGCCGCCGTGGTGGACCACCAGATCACACGTCCGCAGGACCTCGGACAGCGGAAGCCTGCCCACATGGCGGACGGCCTTGGGCAGCGGAGGCCAGCCCGCCGCGACCTTCTCGTCCACGGCGACCACGATCTCCATGTTCATCCTGGCCAGCGTCTCCAGTACCGGCACCACCAGCTCATAGGCGTCGTCCAGGTACAACTGGGGCAGCACGGTACCGAAGGTGACGCACACCCGCGGCCGGTCCGCCGGGCGCAACGCCCAGATCGGCACCCGCCCGTCACCGTTGTAGTCGACGTTGCACATGCTCCGATGGCCGTCGGAGTAGGACAGGCGCAGGCTCGGCGGCCACGGGTTGAGCACCGCCGAGGCGGTCGGCAGGTCACCCAGTTCGGCGGCCGCCGACGCGCGGTACTCGCCGAGTTCCGCGACGGCCCAGTGCAGTTCCACGACCGGGATCCCGCGCGCGGCGGCGGTCACCGGGCCGGCGTGCTCCGCCCGTTCGCTCACGACCACGTCCGGCCGCCACGAGTCCATCACCGCCGCCATACCCGGCAGGGCCCGCGCGGCGACGCGGGCGAACCCTTTCCCATGCGCGTAGCGCCGCTCCGCGAGTTCGTGTCCCTTGGCCAGGACGAACGCCTCGTCCAGCCCGTCGGCCGCCGGACCGCACGCCACGACCGGCAGACCCGACCGCGCCACCGTCGGGACGAAGTTCTCCGCGGTGGTGACGAGCACTTCGTGGCCGGCGAGCCGGCACGCCCAGGCCAGCGGGACCATCGGGAAGAAGTGCCCCGACAACGGAATGGTCGAGAACAGGACCCGCATTATTTCCGCTCCAGCCGGTCAGGGGCACGGCGATCGTCGATTGCACCGCTCACAGCGATCTCCTTCTGATCTGAGGGGCGGCTTCGGAATCAGTGCAGCCGCATTGAGCAGGCTCGGAAGAATTGACTGAGCAATTCCAGTCTATGGCCGGGGAAACATTCCCGTACTCCTCGATTGCCCGCGCGGTCGCGTCTCCGCGAGCGAAGCCGCATCGGAGAAGGTGCCGCCGCGGTCCGCCCGGTGAAATGCTGACCGGAGAGGAATCCACGTGCGTGCTGTCGGGCAGGAATGAGGAAGAACTCGTGACGGGCGACCAGGACACCCCCGCAGGAACGCGGCCGCTGACCGGCGGCGAATACATCGAAAGCCTGCGTGACGATCGCGAAATCTACCTTTACGGTGACCGCGTCAAGGATGTGACCACCCATCCGGCGTTCCACAACCCCATCCGGATGACGGCGCGGCTCTACGACGCCCTCCACGACCCCAAGACCAAGGACGTGCTCACCACTTCGACCGACACCGGCGGTGGCGGCTACACCCACCGGTTCTTCACCACGTCGCGCAGCGTCGAAGACCTTGTCGCGGACCAGAAGGCCATCGCGCAGTGGGCACGGATGAGTTATGGCTGGATGGGCCGGAGCCCCGACTACAAGGCCGCCTTCCTCGGCACGCTGGGGGCCAACGCCGAGTTCTACGCGCCGTTCGAGGACAACGCCCGGCGCTGGTACCGGGAATCCCAGGAGAAGGTCCTGTACTGGAACCACGCGATCGTCCATCCCCCGGTCGACCGCGACCGGCCGCCGGACGAGGTCGCGGACGTGTTCATCAGGGTGGAGAAGGAGACCGACTCCGGTCTGCTGGTCAGCGGGGCGAAGGTCGTCGCGACCGGGTCCGCGCTCACCCATTACAACTTCATCGCGCATTACGGGCTGCCGATCAAGAAACGGGAATTCGCGCTGGTCGCCACGGTGCCGATGGGCGCGCCGGGGGTCAAGCTGATCTGCCGCCCGTCCTATTCGGCGACCGCCGCGGTCATGGGCAGCCCGTTCGACTATCCGCTTTCCTCCCGGCTGGACGAGAACGACACCATTCTCGTGCTGGACAAGGTCCTCATCCCGTGGGAGAACGTGTTCATCTACGGTGATCTCGGCAAGGTGCAGATGTTCACCGGCCGCTCGGGTTTCGTCGAGCGGTTCACCTTCCACGGCTGCACCCGCCTCGCCGTGAAACTCGAGTTCATCGCCGGGCTGCTGGCCAAGGCGCTGGAGATGACCGGCACCCAGGACTTCCGTGGCGTGCAGAGCAGGCTCGGCGAGGTGCTGGCCTGGCGCAATCTGTTCTGGGCGCTTTCCGACGCGTCCGCGCGGAACCCGATCGAATGGAACAACGGCGCGCTGCTGCCCAATCCGCAGTACGGGCTCGCCTACCGGTGGTTCATGCAGATCGGCTATCCCCGGATCAAGGAGATCATCGAGCAGGACGTGGCCAGCGGGCTGATCTACGTCAACTCCAGCGCGGAGGACTTCAAGAACCCGGCGATCCGGCCGTATCTCGACAAATACGTCCGTGGCTCGGGCGGCGCCACCGCCGTCGAGCGGGTGAAACTGATGAAGCTGCTGTGGGATGCCATCGGCACCGAATTCGGCGGGCGACACGAACTGTACGAGCGGAACTACTCCGGCAACCACGAGAACACCCGCGTGGAGCTGCTGTTCTCGCAGATGGCGGGCGGCGAACTCGACGGCTACAAGAGGTTCGCCGACGAATGCCTCGGCGAGTACGACCTCGACGGCTGGACCGTGCCGGACCTCGCCTCGTACCCGGATTTGACCGCGCTCCGGAACGACCTGCTCGGCGGTGACCTCGCGGCCTGACCGCGAGCGGGACCGCAAACGTGGAGACGTGACGGTCGGCTGTTCGCCGGGATCATGGATCCGAGAACCGGCGAGCAGGAGGATTCCACCATGACCAACGACGAGCGGCGTGCCGACCTGTCCACCGCGGCCGAGCACATCAAGGAGATCTGGAAGGACGTCCTCAACGTCCGGGAAATCCCCGCCGGCGCCACCTTCTTCGAGCTGCGGGGCCAGTCGATCTCGGCGGTCCGGATCGCGGCGCGGATCGAGGACGAGCTCGGCGTCCAGATCGACATGGGCGGTTTGTTCGAGGACCCCGACCTCGCCACCTTCACCAGGGACGTGGTGACGAAGCTGGCGGCCTCGACGACCCCGGAGAGCCGCACGGCCTGACGCCGTCGCACGATCCGCCTGTCGGGCCGGCACGCTCACCTCCCCGGTGACGTGACCGGCCCTTTCGGCGTCTCCTGCCGCCACCGCCGTTCGAGAGCGTCCCGAAAGCCACTTTCGGGACATCGGAAGTCGCGAAAGTGGCTTTCGCGACACGCCCGGCAGGCCGCCCCTCCAGTCGTGCCCCCGACGTTCCACAAAGGACAGACACCGAAGAGGCCTGCCTCCGGTGGGAGACAGGCCTCTTCGGACATCGCCGCCCTCGGGCGGCGGGACTCACTTGTCGCGCGGGGTGTTCTGGTACGCGGCGAGCCGCCACTCGCCGTCCTGGCGGGCGACGGTCCACGAAGCGCGGATCGCGTTGTGGTCGGCGACCTCGGACTCTCCCTTGTACAGCACGCCGCCCTGGGTCAACAGCACCGCGGAGTCCGCCGAAAGGAAGCGAAGGCTGACGGGCTTCCCGGTCACCTGCGTGCCCTTGTAGTTGGTGGCGTAGGCGTCCTTGAGGAACGCCCGGATCTCTTCGCGCCCGTCGGCGAAGCTGCCGGCGAGGATCATCGTGCCGTCCTCGGTGAAGACGTCGGCGAACGCGTCCGCGTCGTGGTAGGCCCAGGCGGCGATGACCTTCTGGGTGAGGGCCGCGATGGCCGCCTTGTCCGCGTCGGTGACCTTGGCGGTTTCGGTGGTCGTCATGACTTTCCTTCCTGGAGGTCTCGGGGCGTCAGATGTAGAGGGTGTTCGGCTCGAGCCCGCACAGCACGCGCCCGTACAGCTCGTTGTTGGTGTCGGGGTGCATGAGCGCGTGGAGGTTGACCGCTTGGATGTCGCGGACGATGCGCTGGATCGGGACGTCGGCGAAGATCGACGACCCGCCGCTGGCGTTGGCGAAGATGTCGATGGCTTCCTTGCTCAGCTTCACCGTCGCGCCCATGTCGGCACGCGCCTGGGCGCGCTCGTCGAGTTTCCACGGCGTGCCGTCGGCCGCCTTCCCGTCGACGAGCGAAGTCAGCCGGGTCGCGTGGAACTCGGCCTCGTCCAGCTTCAGCGTCGCGTCGGCGACCTGGTGGTGTGTCAGCGGTGCCTCACGCTGGCTTTCGTAGGCGGTGTAAGTGATCTTGCGGTTCGGCAGGCGCTTGAGGAACAGCTCCTTCGCGGCCCGGCCGAGGCCGAGGACGCTGCCGACCGACGACGCCGCGGCGACCGGGAGCAGGGGCGCGCGGAAGATCTCCAGCCCGGCGTTGGCCGTCGAGGAGTACTGCCCCTGCAGGACCGACGGCAGGCTGATGATCCGCTCGCTCGGGATGAACAGGTCCTTGGCGACCGTGCTGACACTGCCGGTGCCGCGCAGGCCGGTGGTGTTCCAGTCGTCGACGATCAGCAGATCCGTCAGCGGGACGACTCCCATGACCGGGTACGGCTCCGCGCCTTCCTCGACGAGGACCGCGATGACGACCTGCCAGTGGGCGTGCCGCGCGCCGCTGATGAAGCCCCACTTGCCGTTGACGACGATGCCGCCCTCGGCGGGGCCGGCGATCGCCGTCGGGCTGAGCGTCCCGCACACCCGGATGTCGGGGCGGGAGAAGACCTCGTCCTGTACCGCGTCCGGGAAGAGCCCGGTCATCCAGCTGGTGATCCAGCTGACCGCGGTCGTCCAGGCGGGCGAGGCGTCGGCACGGCCCAGCTCCGCGGCGACCTCGACGATGGTCCGGGTGTCCGCTTCGTACCCGCCGTACCGCTTGGGAACCCGCAGCCGGAAGAGACCGGCCTCGGTGATCGCCTCGATCGACTCGTCGTGCAGCCGCCGGTTCTCCTCCGTCCAGGCCGCGTGCTTCCGCAGCGTCGGAACCAGATCGGTGGCCCGCTGGACGAGCTGTTCGCGAGTCGGGTTCTCGGTGTTCGACACCATTTCCTCCTAGCCGTGGAACCGGGTGGGCTGGCAGCGGGAGGACACCGGTCCTCGCGTGAACCTGTTCCGACGATCCCAGCCGGGCACCGGCCGTGACGTCTCTCCGATTGCGGCAGGTTTAAGGACGTGAGGTGCCGGGCGGCGCGGCGACGATGAGCCTGCCGGGAGGGACTTCAGGCTCGCCCGCCGACCTAGAGGAGATCGTGGATATGGTCATCGTGATGACGCCGGACGCCACCGACGAAGAGGTGTGGGCGATCGTCGACCAGGTGGAATCCGTCGGTGGAAGCGCCTTCGTCAGCCGTGGGGTGAGCAGGACGATCGTCGGGCTGATCGGCGATGTCGACCTGTTCGAAACACTGAACCTCAGCGGGCGCCCCGGCGTCGCACGGGTGACGCGGATTTCCGCGAAGTACAAGCTGGTCAGCCGCGAACACCGCCCGGAGGGCCGATCGACGGTCGTGGTCGGCGGGGTGTCGATCGGGCCGGACACCACGACACTGGTCGCCGGGCCGTGCGCGGTGGAGACACCGGAGCAGACCCTCGAAGCGGCGCTGATGGCCAAGAGAGCGGGCGCCACCCTTCTCCGCGGCGGCGCCTTCAAACCCAGGACGTCGCCGTACGCGTTCCAGGGGCTGGGTGAACTCGGGCTCCGGATCCTGGCCGATGTCCGAACCGAGACCGGGCTCCCGGTGGTCACCGAGGTGGTGGCACCGCACGACGTCGACATGGTCGCCGAATACGCCGACATGCTGCAGATCGGCACCCGGAACATGCAGAACTTCGGGCTGCTTCAGGCGGCGGGCCGGGCCGGGAAACCGGTGCTGCTCAAACGCGGGATGAACTCCACCATCGAGGAATGGCTGATGGCGGCCGAGTACATCGCGCAACGCGGCTGTCTCGACATCGTGCTGTGCGAGCGCGGGATCCGGACGTTCGAGACCTCGACCCGCAACACGCTCGACGTCTCGGCGGTGCCGGTGGTCCAGCGTCTTTCGCATCTGCCGGTGATGATCGACCCGTCGCATTCCGGCGGCCGTCGCGATCTCGTGCTGCCGCTGAGCCGGGCCGCGATCGCGGTGGGCGCCGACGGTGTGCTCGTGGACGTGCACCCGCGTCCGGAGGAGGCGCTCTGCGACGGGCCGCAGGCGCTGGTGACCGAGGATCTGCGGGAACTCTCGCAGGCACTCGACGCGCTGGGCACGCTGATGGGCAGGCGGTCGATGGTCGGACCGTGGCGGCATCTCCGGGCCAGCTGATTCATTCCCGGCGCGCCGCGGCGTAGGCGGCGGCCGCCAGCGAGGCAGCGAAAAGCGTGTACGAGGCGAGCAAACCGGTGCCGGAGGAGCTCAAGGCGCCTCCGACCGCCCTGCCGAGCAGCTGCCCGACGCATTCCGCGGTGATGACGGCGGTCGCCAGTTCCGCGGCGGTGAAACCGCTCGAACCCGCGGTCGTTGCTCTGATGTACAGGCCGGGATAGGCGAGTCCGACGCCGATCCCGGCGACGGCCCAGGCGGCGAGAGCCGTGGCGAACGAACCGCCGAAGGCGAGGACGGCGGTGCCGAGTGCGGTCATACCCAAGCCCACGACGGGAAAGCGCGCGGTAGTGAACTTGGCGGCCACCAGGCTCGTCACCGCCCAGCCGAGCGGGGCGGCGCTCAACACGATCGCCGCCTGCCCGAGGCTCACCCCGAACCCGCTCGTCAGGAGCACGGTGATGAGACTGTCCGCGCCGAAATAGCCGGTGGCGAACAGCACCATCGCGCCGAGCGCGGCGGGGGTTCCCGGCCGGAGCCGCGCGGTGCCCGGCGGCAGGATCGCGATCGTCCCGGCGACGGTGATCGCCGCCCCGGCGAGCGCGAGCGGCCAGAAGCCCGCGCTGAACACGACGAGTGCCGCTCCCAGCGGTACCGTCAGCGTCTTCGCGAGCGGCCGCTGTCCGTCCTCTGTGGACGGTTCGCCGCGGGCGGCGCGCACGACCAGCAACCGTCCGAAAAGGACGAACGGAACCGGGAGCAGCAGGGTCCACCGCCAGCCGACGAGATGTTCCAGTCCCAGGGTCGCGGCCGGGCCGACCAGTGCGGGCACGATCCACATCGCCGACGACGCCGCGACCACGCGGATCCGCAGCCGGTCGTCGAGATGCCGGATCGCCGAGCTGATCCCGAAAATCGCCAGCAGGCCACTGGCGAGCCCGGCGGAGAACTGGCCGAGGGCGAACATCCACGCCGTCCGTGCCGTCGCGGCCAGGACCAGACCGCCGAGGTAGGCGCCCATCCCGGCGGCGAGCGTCCCGCGCGGGCCCAGCCTGCCGAGAACCCGGCTCGCCAGGGGAAGCGCGACGAACAGCCCCAGCGTCGAGCCGGCGACCAGGAGCCCGAGGTCGTTCCTCGCGTCGAGCTCGGCGGCGACGATCGGCAGCAGGCTGGACGCGACGAAACCGGTGACGGCCGCCGCGAACTCGAGCGCGACGATGCCGACCGCGAGGAACAGCGGACCCGCGCGCCGGGTCTCGGTCACGTGTAGAGGTCGCGGTCGTACAGGTTGAGCTGCACCCAGACGCCGTCCGGGTCCTGGACGCGCAGCGAGTGACCGAATCCTTCGTCCATCGGCGGCCCCGGTTCGAATCCGGCCACTCGCAGGCGTTCCGCGACGTCCTCCAACGGTTCTTCGACCTCGAAGGCCAGCTCACAGCGGCCCACGTCGTCGCCGGAAGCCCGGTGGACGGCCAGCATCCCGCCCGCGGCGGGCATCTCGACCCAGCCGCCGGGGCGTGACACCGGCCCGACGCGGAGGCCGAGCGTCTCGTAGAACCGCGTCATCGCCTCGACGTCCGCGCTGTAGCGGATCGGCATGACTTTCATCGCTCACGTTCCTCACTGGTCCGCCGCAGGTACTCCTCCAGCACCCGTTCGACGAACGACGAGAGCGACTCGTCGGCGTCGACGGACGCGTGCTTCACCCGCTTGATGAGGTCGTTCGGCAGATAGACGTTGAATTGCCGCTTGGCGACCTGGGACATGCTCGCATGCTAGCAAGTGAGCATGCGATCACGCGAGCGATCGAGGAGCACCAGCGGGATGGTGGCCAGCGCCAGCGCCGCCCCGATCCACGGGATCGCGGTCAGCGCGGCCCCCAGGTTCAGTGCCCCGGCGGCGAAAGCCGGAGTGAGACTGATGCCCAGCTGGAAGGCCGAGACCGTGGTCGCGCCGGCGAGGGTCGGGGCGGAGCCCGCGATGGTGAAGACCCGCCCGTAGAGCGCCGGATTGAGCACGAAGGCCGCGACACCCAGCAGGAACACCGTCGGCACGACCACCAAGGCGGAAGTGGCGAAAAGCGCGAGCAGCGCCGAAAAGACCGCGATGCCGGCGGCGCCGCCCAGCAGCGCGTGATGCGGCAGGCGGTCCGAGATCCGGCCGCCGAGCGACAGTCCGGCGAAGGCGCCGATCCCGAACAGCGCGAGGACCGCGGGGATCCAGATCGCGGGCACGACGCCTTCGAGCATCGCCGCCAGGTAGTTGAAGGACAGCATGTACGCGGCCGTGCTCAGGATGGTGATCGCGTAGACACCCCAGAGGCGCGGCGTCCGCATGGCGCGCAGCTCACCCGAAAGGGTCGGGGCGGCGGAGGTGGTGGCGGGCAGGCCGACGGCACAGGCGACCACGCCAAGGACGGTGAGCGCGACGACTCCCCAGAAGCCGCCGGTCCAGTCGGTGAGGTTGCTCAGCAGGGTGCCCGCCGGTCCCCCGGCCACCATGGCGACGCTGAGCCCGGCGACGACGACCCCCGAAGCGCGGGCGTTGCGGTCGGGTGTCACGAGGCTGATCGCGGTCACGGCGGCGACGGCGAAGAAACCCGCGTAGGCGAGACCGGCGATGAACCTGGTGATCAGGAGGATCCAGTAGTCGTCCGCGAGCAGTCCGATCGCGATGGCGGCGGCGAAGGCGGCCTGCGTCGCCATCAAGGCCGTACGCCGCGGCCATTTCAGGCTCAGCACGGCGAACGGCGGGCCGCCGAGGACGACGCCGAGGGCGAACGCGGTGATGAGGGCGCCCGCGGACGACAGGGAGACGCCGAGATCGTCGGCGGCCGCGGGCAGGACCCCGGCCATCAGGAACTCGGCGCTCCCCATCGCGAACAGGCTGAAAGCCAGGAGGTAGACCCCGGCTGGAAGGCGTTTCGTCTCGATCATGCGGCCAGCATCGGGAGCTTCTGGCTGTTTCGGCAAAGAACGTTGCCGGAACCGGGACGAGATGCTGTGCTGGCGGCATGGAGAGCCAACCCACCGTCACCGCGGCGATCGAACAGATCGCGCCCCGGCTGCGCCGCGCCCGGGAGAAGAAGGGCACCACGCTGGTGGAACTCAGCCGGGCCACCGGCATCTCCACCAGCACCCTGTCCCGGCTCGAATCCGGGCAGCGCAAACCGAGTCTCGAACTGCTGCTGCCGGTCATCGCCGCGCTGGGCCTGCGCGTCGACGAGATCGTCTCCTCACCGAGAGTGCTCGAAGCGCCCGCGGACGGGCGTGTCCTCATCCCGCTCACCCGGCACGAGGACGGGCCCCGCGCCTACAAGATGACGATCCCGGCGAGCGACGCCGAACCCCACCCGCGATCACATGGCGGACGCGAATGGCTCTACGTGCTGCGGGGCAGGCTCCGGCTCGTGCTCGGCGACCAGGACGTCGTGCTCGGCGCGGGCGAGGCCGCCGAGTTCGACTGCCGGACGCCGCACTGGTTCGGCGCCACCGGCCGCGGGCGGGTCGAGGTGCTCAGCCTCTTCGGCGAACAGGGCGAACGGGTCCACGTCCGCGCCCGCACCCGGTGAGCTCAGACGCGCTGCTGGATACGGATCAGGTTGCCCGACGGGTCGCGGACGGCGCCGTCACGCAGGCCGTACGGCTGGTCGGTTGGCTCCTGGATGACCTCGGCCCCCGACTCCTGCAGGTGCTTGAAGAGACCGTCGAGATCGTCGGAGGAGAACAGGATGCCCGCGTAGGTGCCCTTGGCCATCATCTCGCCGATGACGCGGCGTTCGTCCTCGGTGATACCCGGGTCGACGGCGGGCGGGTGCAGCACGATCGACACCGGCTGCCCCGGCGGGCCGACGGTGATCCAGCGCATGCCGTCGTAGCCGACGTCGTTGCGCACCTCGAAACCGAGGAGGTCGCGGTAGAAGGCGAGAGCGGCGTCGGGGTCGGTCTGCGGGAGGAAGCTCCCGTGAATGGCGATGTCCATGACGGTCACGCTAGGTGAGACCGGTTCACGACGCTTCTCGATTCCTGATCGCTCTCCGGATGGCTTCGACACTGCGATCGACGTCCGCCTCGGTGGTGCTCCAGTTGGACACGGAGACGCGCATCAGGCGCATGCCGTGCCAGGTGGTCGCGCCCATCCAGCACTCGCCGGAACGCTGAAGGGCCTCGACGATCCGGTCCGTGTCGTCGCCGAAGCCGACGAGCACCTGGTTCAGCACCACGTCGTTCACGACGGTGACGCCTTCGCACGCTTCCAGTTTCTCGGCGAACCTCCTGGCCAGCGCGCAGCACCGTTCGATCATCTCGGCGATCCCGGAACGGCCGAGTTCGCTGAGCGCCGCCCATGTCGCGAACCCCCGCGCCCGGCGGGAAGATTCCGGCACGAAGTCGCTCGGCGCCCGCATCCCGCCCTCGCCCTGGCCGGTCAGGTACGCGGCGGTGAGCGCCATCGAGGCCCGGTGCGACTCGGGATGCGCGCAGAAGGCGTACCCGCAGTCGTAGGGGACGTTGAGCCACTTGTGCCCGTCGACTGCCCAGGAGTCGGCCTTTTCCAGCCCCTCGGTCAGCCGTTTGAGCGCGGGGGCGGCGGCCGCCCAGAGCCCGAAAGCGCCGTCGACATGCACCCACGCTCCGTGCCGGTGGGCGATCTCCGTCGCGGCGGCGAAATCGTCGAACGCGCCGGTGTTCACGTTCCCCGCCTGGAGGCAAACGATTGCGGGTCCGTCGAGCGTCCGTTCGAGATCGGCGATGTCGATGGCACCCTGGCCGTCCGCGCGGACCGGCCGGACGGCGTCGGTGCCGAGGCCGAGCAAGCGGAGGGACCGGTCGATCGTCGCGTGCCGCTCCTCACTGGCGACGACCGGCAGCGGCGGCGCCCCGTGCAGCCCGCGGCGCTCGACGTCCCACCCGGCCCGCGCCAGGACGTGATGCCGGGCGGCGGCGAGGCCGACCGTGTTCGCGCCCTGCCCGCCGGTCACGAAACCGAACGAGGCGCCGGACGGCAGGCCGAGGACGTCCTTGAGCCATTCGCCCGCCACCTCCTCGACGATCGCGGCGGCGGGCGAGGTGATCTTGTTGAACGCGGGCTGATCCCAGCCGATCGCCAGCATGTCCGCCGCCGTCGCGGCGTCGAGCGCTCCACCGGTGACGAAACCGAAGTACCTCGGGCCGGTGTTCGCCACCAGTGCCGGCTCGACGGCGTCCGCCAGCCGCCGGATCACGTCGGCGGGCGGGGCGGGTTTCTCGGGCAGGTCACCGAGTTTCTCCCGGACCCCCGTCGTGTCGTCGGGGAAGACCGGGACGTCGGCGACGTTTTCGCGGTAGCGGGTGACACGGGCGGCGACGTCGGCGAGCAGATCACGGAACTCGGTCATCCGACCGCCTCTTTCCCTTGTCGCGGCGCGTTATTCGCTCATGATTCCACGACCGCGGCCGTGCGGGTTCTTCCCGAACCACGCGCCTGCCAGGAACAGGGCGCCGATGACCAGCAGGATGATCGTCCCGCCGTCGAAACCACCCAGCATTCCGAGCAGGACCGCCCACGCGACGACGCCGGAGCCCAGCCAGCCGGGCACGCGTCCGCCGCGCCGGGTCTGCCGGAGCACCAGCCCGCCGAGCAGAAGCAACGGCACCCCGAAACTGCCGGGGCTGAGCCAGAACGCCTCGGCCATCGGAAGCCGGTCGGGTGAAGGGTCCAGCGTGACCGTGTTGAAGAATCCTTCGTCGAAGATCCGCGCCCACACCTCCTGGCGCATCGTGGCGGCGACCACGGTGTGGAAGAGGCCGCCGCCCAGCGCGAGGATCCCGCCCCAGGTGGCAGGGTCGCGCCACCGGACGCGGGTGGTGGTCGCTTCGGTCGTCTTGTCGATTGTCGTCATGCGCACCAGGCTGCTCGCCGGCCCGACGGGAATCCTCGGCCTGAGGTCGCCGGTACCTCCACCGAAATGATGAGATCGGCTGCGGAGCCCCGGCCGTGGTCGTGTCGTCCGTCCAGTCACGCGTGTCGTCCGCCGGATCACGCGTGTCGTCCGTCCAGCCACGAGACCTGAGCCCTTTCGGTACCGACGCCTCTTCCTGTGCTGCTGGCGAAGTGTCCCGCCAGACGTTGCGAAAGCCACTTTCGCAACCTTCAACCCTCACGC